>CALWKP010000284.1 GCA_944381295.1 uncultured Clostridia bacterium
GCCGCAAGCATCCTTGCAGCACTTTCCCCGGCCGAAAAACACGGCATATAGGAGCCCTCCGCATCCCGCGGACGCACCGAGACCCCAATTGCCGCCGGGGAACACTGGTCCAGCAACGGGCACAATACTTCCGGAAGCTGATGCACATGGTGAAACACCGCATCACTCTGGCGCAGCCCAAGCTGTCCCTCTTTCACCGGGAGCAGTTTTTTCTGCTGGACGATCTTTCCATCCTCATAGTATGCCGCAGACGTCGTGTAATTACTGGTATCGATCCCGAAAAATTTACGCGTCATGCTGTTCCAGATCCTTTGCCACAGAGCCCAGCACTCCGTTAATGAACGGGGCATCCTCGGCGCCGCCGTATTTTTTTGCAAGGTCTACTGCTTCGTTGATCGACACGCTCACCGGGATATCATCCTCAAACATCATCTCATAAATTGCCAGCCGCAAAAGCGCTAACGCCACCTTCGACAGCCGGTTCATCTTCCAGCCGCGGATATTCTTTTCGATCTCTGCATCGATCAGGGATTCCTGTGCTTCCGCTCCCATCGCAAGCTTCTCGGCAAATTCTGATAAAATGAGGTCCCTGGCCATCCCTGCATTATCGATAATATGGTCAATGCTGTCTTCATTCATACTGCGCTCAAACAACAGGGCAAATGCCTGTTCTCTTGATTCCCGTCTGTTCATGCTATCCTCCAAAAAAATAACCCTCCACGTTTGTGGAGGGTTTGAGTTTCCGGACACCGCTAAACTTCCTGTGTGTCCTTCCGATCCTGTTCCAGCAAGAAATTCCCATCAACGGGCCTTGCCTTTTCAAGCTTCCACCCGTTTATTATACCACAACAGTACCCGGACGGCCAATACCTGAAACAAAATTCACCCCTTGTTTTCTGATATTTTCCGTGCCCAGATGCGGTCTTCCTTCTTTCGGAAAAGGATGATGATTCTTCTTTATTTCGCCTCTACGATCTTGATCTTATCGTAAGCGACACCGGACTGTCCGCCGATGATGTCCTTAATCGCAATCGCTTCGTTCGGCAGCAGCCCGTCTGTTTTCACCACGACACTGCATTCCCCGTTTTCCAGGAACGCGACACAGTCTGCAAATCCCTTTGCCTTAATGAGATTTTCAATGTTGCTTTCCTGTACCACGTTCTCGGCAATCACAGCGGCTTTTTCTACCGCTTCTTTTTTGGCAGCTTCATCACTTTCCGCGCTCTCCATGACACCTTCCAAGATCTCTACTGCGCTGTCCCGCGCTTTTTGCCGTGACAGCCGCGCTTCTGTGAAATAGGCATCTGCTTCCGCGTTTGCCGCTACGGTCTCCGGTTCTTCTTCCGCATTGACCTGTTCCGGGTCTTCCGATACGGTACCGCTTACCAACTGTGCTGTGCCCAATTCCTTTTCAGAAGTGACGGTATCCGTTACCAGAAGTCGGCTGTCGTCTGAAAACTGCCAGTTCAGATAGACCGCTGCTCCCAACGCTACCACCAATGTCGCCAGCACAAGCTGCCTTTTTCCGATGCTCTTCATAGAAAATTCCTCCTGTTTTCTTTCAGTTTTGCTTGATTACGCATACCCGCGCAGACGATATGTTCAAAGCGGTCGTCACCGCATTAATGATATCTTGCTGTACCTTGGGATCATTTCCTCGGGAACAGAGTATCACCACCCCTTTGACTACCGGCTGCATCTCTGTTACCGCCAAGGCTTGTTGTCCGCCATCGGCATCCTTGATAATGATGTAGCCTGTTTCTAAACTGCTGTTTTCCTGGTTTCTTCCTCCGGAAGTGCTGTCTTCCGTCTTTTGCAGTGTCTCTTTGGCCTCCGTTGCATACACATATTCCGTCCCTTTTTCCAACGTCACCAATACTTTCGCATCCGTCCCCCCATTGATCCCGTTGACGATCTCTGTCAGCCCGGTTTCCAGTTTTTCCGTATACGTTTCCATATCCGATGTCCCGCTTTGCAGCTCCGCCATCTGACTGTTTTTTTCTTCGCCACCAAAAAAGCTGGAAAAAAAGATCAGCCCGATTCCAATCGCTCCCAATGCCAAAATGATCCTTCTGGACTTTCCGTTCCCCGCCAGCCGGTTCAACACCGAGATTCCCCGCTGTAATCCTTTTTCTTCATCCGCCATACGCCGCTACCTCCGTTTCCAATCCCAATACTTCTTCCAAGTCAGCTTCTATTTCCTCTCCGCGGGCGGCGTCCTCTGCGGACAGGTATACGACAACCTTGTTAATTACTATGCCGTTATTCCCGTCGGTATCCATAAACAATTCGATATTTTTACACAGAATTCCCGATTCATAAAGTGTTTGCGCCACGACTGACCGGATATTCCGTTCAGCCGCCTCATAAAACTGTTCCTGTACCACATCGGAAATTCCTGTGTCCACCTCCTCATAAACCGCAGAAAAATCAAAATCCGGGATTCCATTTCGGAACGGTGACAACATGGCACACACAAGGAATGCTCCCAACACCATACGCATTGCCGGCTGAGAGCCTTTTCCCGGTACTAAAAACTGGAGCAGCGCTACCGCCAGTGCCGCCATACAGATCATCGCTGCCCATCCTCTGATTTCGTTCATCCTCCGTTTCCTCCCATCGCCAGGACTACCACGGTCGAAATCATTAATGCTGTCATACAGCACAGAACGATCGCCATCATGGTTTCTACCACCTTACCGGAAGAACGCAGCAATCCCGAAATTCCCGGAAGCCCCAGGACATCCCCGATTCCGGCGCACAGGGCCAAACTCAGCATCCAGAGCAGACATTCCAAAATTACGGGTAAAAAAAGAAAGGCCCCGGCAATCAGCCCAAACGCCCCTACGCCGGATTTCAGCAGCTTCACACTTCCCTGCACGGTTCCCATGGCATCCCCCAAAGCCCCTCCGACCAAAGGGACAAAGCTGCTGATTAAAAATTTAGCAGCCTTGGTCCCGGCGCTGTCCGCCGCCGCAGAAACTGCACTCTGTACCGTCAGCAAACCGGTAAACACTGCCATACAAAGCCCCAGAATCCACTTTACCGCTTTACTGAACAGCCCGCACAACCCAGACAAATTGATTTCGGGTGATACCGCTGAAACAATGGAAAGCGCGAGAAAAATATTTAATAATGGGACTAAAATCACCGCAGAAATTAGAGATACTGCATTTCCTGCGGCCGCCATCAGGATATTGTAAGTCCCCGCTGAGACCACCTGCCCGCTCGCCGCCATCAATCCCGCCAGGACAGGGGCGCACACCATCTGGAATCCCGCGGCGCCTTCGATCACCCCGGCCGCCCTCCCGATACATTCCACGACTGGTACAGTGACTGCTCCACACACGCACAGTGTTCCCACCATTCCGGCAACCTCTTCCATGGGCCTCCCGCCAAACGATAATTTGATTCCGTTAAGCATCGAACACAGCAGCATTACCGCCAGCACGGATGCCGCCGCTCCCACAGGGCCTTTGGCTTTTTCCTTGGCAATGCGTGCGATTTCTTCAAAAACTTTCCCGGGACTGACCGTCCGTAATCCGTCAAGATCGGTTGGGGAAATCCTCAAACCTTCCAAAATCTCCTGCGTTTCGGGGTCTAAAGCATCCGGCAGTTCCTCTGCACCGCTTTCCTGTGCCTGGATTTCATAAATTTCTTCTGCTTCCGTAGGGTTTTCTACTGCAAAAACTTTTGGCGCAAAAAGGATTATGACCGCCAAAAGCAGCAAAAAACACAGTAATTTTTTCATCCTTTATCCTCCGATCAGCGAAAGGGCTGTGGAAGCAATATTTTCAAACAAAGGAAGTGCCAGGGCTGCCACGGCAACCTTTCCCGCCAGCTCCACTTTGGCTGCAAGCGCACTCTCTCCCGCATCGCGGCAGGCATCTGCGGAAAACTGCGCTAAAAAACAAATTCCCAATGCTTTCAGCAAGATTACACCGTACTCCCCACTGAGTCCGGAAGCGGAAAGTAATTCTGTGATTCCCGATACAACAGGAAGTACTGCCGACATCACTTGAAGCAAAATCAACGCTCCCGCCGCCAACGCGATCGCTGCTGCATATTCCTGATGGTATCTTCTCAGCATTGCAGCTGTAACTGCCGCAATCACCGCGATACCTGCAATTGCTGCTACTTCCATCGCTCTATAACCCAAAAATCGATTTGATTGCCTGGAACAGGGCGTCGATTTCCTGAATCACCATCATCAGTACAACAATCAGCCCTGCCAGGGTCGTCATCATCGCTTGCTCTTCCCGTCCTGACCGGATCAGAAGCTGGTTCAGTACCGCAACAATAATCCCGATTGCGGCTATTTTAAAAATCAGATCGACGTCCATATTGTCCTCTCCCGTCCGTTTTTCTTCCTTGTTCACCAAAGGATCAGCACTGCGCATAACCCTCCGGATACCCCTAATGATAGATATAATTTTGCCTTGCTGTTCTTCTCCTGTTCCGCCTCTTTGAGGCGTGTTTCCGTTATTTTCCGGTAAAGTTCGCAGTGCGATGCCTGTCCTTGAAGGTCACTTGCTCCGAAACCTTTTCCAAATCCCCGGAACAATTCCCGATCTTCTTCCCGTATCCCTTCCCCGGCATCCCGCAGTCCGCACTCCCAAGCTTTCTGGAACCCCATTCCTTTTCGGCAGTACTCCGTGCATGATTGCAAAAACGGCAGTTCTCCGCCGTATTTTTCCACGACTTTATCGACCGGCATCGCAGAATACCGAACCTCCGCTTCCACATTCGCAAGAAACTTTAAAAATTTTTCCAGCAACAGGGTCCTTTCGGCAAGTTTACGCGATTCCGCATATCCCGCCAGAATGCAAGACATCGCTACCGCTGCTATCCCGATCCATTTCAGCAATCAGTTCACCCGCTTTATAAATTCCTGTCAAACCTCCAGGGGTCCTGGCGCCTAAAACAGCCACCCATCCGAATGCTCCGGTTTTCAGCAAATCCCTGGCCTGTTTCCTACGCAGCAAGCTTTTTTTATCCGCCGCATGGATGCTTGCGATCACCGCCGCGCCTGCATTCAACCCTTCCTGAACCGCTGTACAATCCTGTTCCCCGCCAAGCTCGTCACAGATGATAAATTCCGGGGCAAAGGAACGTACTGCCTGTTGGATTCCTTCCCCTTTCGGATACCCATCCAGCACATCGCTATCTCCCAGGTCGTTCTGCGCCTCACCCAAATAAGTGGCGGCCAGCTCGCCGCGTTCGTCCACAACCGTCACCCGACGGAATCCCATTTTCCGCGAAGCCAGCTGACGCGCTAAATCCCGCAGCAGCGTTGTTTTCCCGCTGGACGGCGGCCCTGCTACCAGTACGCCGTCTTCCAGGCTTTCCCCCAAACGTTCGATCAGCCTGTCCGAACATCCTTTGACTTCCCGGGCGATCCGGATATTCAGAGACGAAATTTCCCGCAGCGCGCTGATTTCCCCTCCGGACATTACGGCGGTCCCACAGACGCCTACGCGGTGCCCTCCCCGGATGGTGATATATCCGCTGCGGATCTCCTCCTGGTGACTGTATACCGAATCGCCGCAAATGCGACGGAAACTTTCTTCTACGTCCTGCTTTTCCGCCCTGATGACGCTTGGGCCGCCGCAGGTCTCTGGAGACCCGTCTTCTCGCAGGAAAAATACTTCTTTCCCATAGACGATCATGACAGGACGACCTGTCCGTATTCGGATTTCCTGGGCTTTTTCCTTCAGCCAATCCGGCGCTAAAAACAAACTTTTACAGATTTTTCCACTCACCACAACCGCCGCTTCGTGAAACGGTTCCCTTTTCATCTTCCGACCCCCTGCCGTCATTTCTCTTGGACTTCCTATCCCATAAATATGGACAGCTTTCCCCACTTAGAACAGCAAATTAAAAAACCCT
>CALWKP010000285.1 GCA_944381295.1 uncultured Clostridia bacterium
GGGGTCAAAAAATGAGCGGCACCAACAGGTGCAATACAACCCCGCAGCGAAAAGCTCTTGCGGGGGTCTGGGGAACTCCCCGGCGGTTTTGCATCCTTTTGCCGTTCAAAAGGATGTGCCCGCGCGGCATGAGCGCAAGGCTAAAGCCTTGACCTTTGCCCGCCGGCGAGGCAGTCAGGAATAAATTACCTGAGCAACCGGCGGAGAGTAACACCACGCTCCCGGCAGGTTAGGCCTGCACACATGTCCGGCGCTGAGAGTTACCGAGAAAAACACCTCGCCGTCGCCCGAGGGAGGTAACATGCTCCCAGGTCAAAGCGCGGGCGCTAAAGTGATTTCCTGCGGATAACCATGCAGGCGGAGCCTGCCTGCGCGACTTGCCGACCGCAGGTCCAGACTTAGTCTGGTCAGGACTTTACCCTCGCCGCCAGGGCCACCCATCCTTTTTCTTCCCGGCGGCCGATCACCTCGAATTTCCCGCGCAGCCCTTCCAACACATCGGATTCCCGTGTGTCAATGATCCCACTCATCAAATAGACCGCTCCCGGTTTCAGATATCGTTCAATATCCCCGGTCAAAAGCAAAATTACATCCGCTACAATGTTCGCTACAACAACATCATATTTTCCCGTTACTTTCTCTGTCAGGTTTCCGCAAATGCCGGTAAACCGTTCCCCGACACTGTTGCGTGACGCGTTTTCAATCGCTGTCTTGACCGCTAACTCGTCAATGTCCACGCCAACCGCCGAATCTGCGCCCAACAGCAACGCTGCCACCGACAAAATCCCACTGCCGCAGCCGACGTCCAACACCGTTGCGCCCGGTTTTACGGTCTCTTCCAAAAACTCCATGCAAAGCCGCGTCGTTTCGTGCGTCCCGGTACCGAACGCCAACCCCGGTTCCAAATGCAGAACCGTCCTCTCCCCGGCATCGTATTCTTCTTCCCAGGTAGGCCGGATCAACAGCTTCTTTCCCACCGGAATCGGCTTGAAATATTTTTTCCAATTATTGATCCAATCTTCTTCCGAGCATCCTTCCGTGGTGATCTCGTTCGGAATCCCTTCCGCACGATACCGCTCCTGCAAAAATGCCACCGCTTCCTGCGGGTTCTCCTCCGGGCTGATATAAACATGCACCCAGGCGGTCTCCCGGTCCTTCTGCAAAAGTTCTTCATCGATCAGATCAATATGCGCGATCTCCCACGCTTCCTGCTCCAGATTCGAATAATCTTCAATATAGATCCCGTACGGCACCACCATCTGAGCAATATCCCCTGCCCTGTCAACATCCTTTGCCGGTACCGCAATCTTTACTTCTGTCCAGTCCATGTTTTCCTCCTGTATCTCCCAGATGTTCTCAGGCCCCAGAATTTCCAAATTTTCCGCCATTTGACCACATTTCTTCTACAAATGCACCGCGGCAAAACTATCCTTCCGGACTTTCTGAACCATCCTTCCTTTTCTGATCTCCATTGTACCCGATAAAATCGTAATTGTACATTATTTTTTTCCGTTTTCTTTCATACATTTTCAATGTAACGCTGCGTGCTGCCGGAACACTTTTCCTCTGGCCGCGCGGGAAAGGTGGCCCTTATGAGAAAACGGACATTCCTGCTTAACGCCCTCGTGATGGCCGGCGGTACGCTGGCCATCCGATTCCTGAATATCGGGTACCGCGTCTACCTCTCCAGCAAGATCGGCGCCGAAGGGTTAGGCGTTTATCAGCTGTTATTATCGGTATTCCTCCTTGCCATCACGGTTTCCACTTCCGGGATCAGTCTCGCTGTCACCAGGCTGACAGCGGAATCCCTCAGTGCCGGGAATCCCGGCCGTGCAAAAAGTGCCGTGCGGCGCTGCATTGCCTGGGCACTTCTGTGCAGCCTGGCCGCTACCCTGATCCTCTGCCTCTCCTCCGGCTGGATTGCCGAAGAACTCTTCGGCGACCCACGTACCCGCCGCCCTCTGCTGATGCTTTCTTTTGGGCTCCCATTTATGGGAATCTCCTCTTGTTTGCGGGGATATTTTGTCGCCCGGCGCAAGGCGTTCCAATCCGTCACCGGCGATCTTTTAGAGCAATCGGTAACGATCGCTCTCGTCGTCGGGGCGTTCACGTTCTTTTCTCCTGACGGCCTCGAAAACGCCTGCTGTGCCATTGCAATGGGTTCTACGGTCGGGGAAGGCATTTCCTGTCTGTATAATTACATTTCCTACCGGATCAACGCCAAAAAGACTTTCGCTGGATATCCTTCTGACGGGACCGGTGTTTTCCGGACGCTTTTGCATATCGCCCTTCCCTCCATGGCCGGATATACCGCCCGCAACGTTCTCAGCGCGGTGGAAAACATTTTAATTCCCAAAGGACTGCGCAAGCATGGTGCAAGCTCTGAAAACTCTCTGGCTCAATACGGCGCGATTCACGGCATGGCGTTGCCTATGCTGTTATTCCCCTCCGCATTTCTTTCCGCATTTGCTTCCTTACTCATCCCAGAAGTCGCCGAGGACTATGTCGCTGGAAAAAAAGCCGCCATTCTTCGTCTGGTGTCCCGCTCCATGCAAATGACCTTATTATTTTCCTTTGCGGTTACTGCGGTATTTTGGGAATTCTCTACCGAACTCGGCCAGGCTTTTTACCACGACGACAGCGCTGCGGAACTTCTGCGCGTGTTATCCCCGCTTGTCCCGCTGCTCTATCTCGACGGCATTGTAGACAGCATCCTCAAAGGTCTCGACCAGCAAGTCAGCTCCCTCAAATACAATTTTTCCGACTCTGCAATCCGCGTCGTGTTGGTTTGGTTTCTTGTCCCTCTCTGGGGCGTCCGGGGCTACCTCTGCATCCTCTTTTTCAGCACAATCTTTAACGCCGCGCTCAGCATCCACCGCTTGCTTGTGGTCTCCGAAGTACGTCTCAACGTTGGCGATTGGATTCTCAAACCAGCTCTTTGCGCTGCGTTTGCAGCCGCTGTCGCCCGGCTTTCCCAATATCTTCCTCTTCTGTCGCAAGTTCCTTCTCCCATTCTGATTTGCCTCCAGCTCTTAGTTGCCTGCGTACTTTACTCTCTCGCGCTGCGCGCTTGCGGAAGCCTTTCTCGCAGCGATATTGATTGGCTCCGTTCCCTTTTCCATTGACAAATCCGACCAACATGTTAAACTAAGGGCATATGGGGTGATCGTAATGTCTATCTTGGAAACACTTTCTCATCTGACTCTTCTCTTTACTCTCTACAGTTTTATCGGATGGGCTTGTGAAAGTATTTTTTGTTCTGTCATTGCAAAGCAATGGATCAACCGCGGCTTCCTGAACGGACCATTTTGCCCGGTTTATGGGTTTGGCGCGCTGCTGTCAATTTTTTGTCTTTCCCCGTTTGTCGGGAAACTGCCTTTCCCGTGGGATTATGTTCTTCTCTATCTTGCAGGCGTCGTTATTCTCAGTATTCTCGAATACTTTACCGGATGGCTGCTGGAAACCTTATTCCGCACCAAATGGTGGGATTATTCCAACCATAAGTTTCAAATCCACGGCAGGGTCTGCCTGACGAATGCCCTGCTGTTCGGCCTGATGGCAGTAATCCTGCTGCAATGGATTCATCCGGCGGCGGAATGGTTGTTATCGCTGTTGCCGCAGCTGGTAAAATTTTTACTGGCAGGCGTGCTGGCAGCCTACTTCATTTCCGACTGCGTTGTTACTGTGCGTTCGATTCTCCAACTCAATGGACGTCTTGCACAGCTTCAGCATACCATCGACGAAATCCGCGCGAGGACCCAGACATTTTCCGATGCGCACCGTGCGGAACTGATCGGTGCGATGGATACCCTGCGCAAACGGGCAGATTTTCTGCGTGACGAAGCCCAGTCGCAGCTCCAGCAGGTGCTGGAGAAAGTCCGTGAAGAACCTGTCCGCACACATTTACGGCAGCTTCTGGAAACCGAATTGTCCATTGAAAAAAGCCGGGCAATCCACCGTCGTTTGCTGAAAGCGTTCCCGGAAATGAAGACCCGGTGGCCGGAATCGTTGGAACGGCTGCGGGAATCATCAAAAATCTGGAAGGAAACGCATAAAAAGCATAGAAAAAAGTAAGCACCGACAAAGACCTATTGAAAAAATATCCTTCCTGTTCTTGACAAAATTCAAAATTCGTTTTAAAATAAAAAATCAACAGATAGAAATGCGTTGATAGGGACACATCTGCGGGTCCTTCCGTCACAGAGAGCTGCCGTTTGGTGCAAGGCGGCACGGCAGCCGCAGAGCATCACCCTTGAGCAGGCGGCTGAACCCGCATGGCGGTTTTAAGCGCAGCCCGGATCGTCCCACGTTATCGGGACATGCATTGTTAGATGCAGGAGTGGCTGCTTTTTGCAGCAAACAGAGTGGTACCGCGGAGGTTATGCCTTCGTCTCTCGTTGCAGGGACGAAGGCTTTTTCTATTTCTCGGACCGTATTCTCCCGTTTCGGACGGGAATCACAGGAGGTTTTCCCATGCTTTTGACAGGCGCACAAATCATCATGGAATGTTTATTGGAACAGCACGCGGATACCGTATTTGGGTATCCGGGCGGCGCGGTATTGAATATTTACGACGCGCTGTATGAATATCAGGACCGTATCCGCCATATTGAGACCGCTCATGAACAGGCTGCCGCCCATGCTGCCGATGGATATGCGCGGTCCACGGGAAAAACCGGCGTTTGTATCGCGACGTCGGGTCCTGGTGCAACGAATCTGGTGACAGGTATTGCTACGGCGTATATGGATTCGGTACCCGTAGTAGCGATCACCGGGAACGTCAACCGCGATCTTCTGGGGCTGGACAGTTTCCAGGAGGTGGATATCACTGGCGTAACGATGCCGGTGACAAAACATAATTTTATTGTCAAGGATGTGGAAAAGCTTGCCCCGACGCTGCGGGATGCTTTCCGCATAGCCCAGGAAGGCCGGAAAGGACCGGTACTGGTGGATATCCCGAAGGATGTCACAGCGGCAAAATGCGAATTTACGCCGGCATCGCCCTGCGCGAAAAAGGCAGCGCCCATTCCCGGCGCGGACCAGCTGGAACAGGCCCTTGCCCTGCTTCGTGCAAGCAAACGGCCGTTTCTGTATGCAGGCGGCGGGGTGATCTCCTCAGGGGCTTCCGGGGAACTTGCCGCTTTTGCAGAAAAACTGGACGCTCCGGTATCCTGTTCCCTGATGTGTCAGGGAGGATTTGACCAGCAGGGTTCCCGTTATCTGGGCCTGTTGGGGATGCACGGGACAAAAGCTTCTGCTCTGGCGATGAAGCACTGTGACCTGTTCGTTGCGGTGGGAACCCGTTTTTCCGACCGTGTGACGTGCAATGCCAATTTGTTCGGCAAGCATTTCCCGATCATCCAGATCGACATTGACCCTGCGGAATTCAATAAAAACGTGATGGTGGATGTGGAACTGCGCGGCGACGCACAGCAGGTATTGGAAAGCCTGAATGCCGCGCTTGAACAGCAGTCCCATCCCGATTGGATGCGCGATATCGCTTCCTGGAAAGAAAATTACCCATTGTTCCAGAAACCTTCTGTTCCTGGGTGCGTTACACCGCAGGAAGTCCTGGAAACCCTGGATGTATTGACGAATTCTTCCGCGATCCTGACAACAGAAGTCGGCCAGCACCAGATGTGGGCAGCACAGTTCTACCGGTTCCGCACACCGCGCCAGCTGGTGACCTCAGGCGGTCTTGGTACCATGGGATTTGGTCTCGGCGCAGCGATTGGCGCACAGGTGGCAAACCCTGACCGTACCGTTGTGAACATTGCAGGAGACGGAAGCTTCCATATGAATTGCAACGAGCTCTCCACGCTTTCCAAATACCAGATCCCGGTCATTGAACTCCTGTTTAACAACAGCGTACTCGGAATGGTCCGGCAATGGCAGAAACTATTTTACGGCGGAAGATTTTCCCAGACCACGCTGGAACGCCCGACCAATTACGAGCTTTTGGCACAAGCATTCGGCGTCAAAGCGCTGACGATCCGGGAAAGCGCTGATGTCCGTCCGGTACTGGAAGAGGCGCTTGCCGCACATGCACCGGTATTCATCAACTGCCTGATCGACAAGGACTGCAATGTCCTGCCGATGGTGGCGCCGGGTGCATCTCCGGAAGAACCGATTCTGACCATGTGACCCAAAGTTTTGGTGGAGACCATCCATCCAAAATTCCAGCATGAATCCTGTCGAAACAGTTTATCGGACTGTTTTCCCGTCCCTGACCGAGCGTATCCCCGAAAAACGATAGAACTTTTCGGTCAGAGGCCCGCAGAAAAAGGAGGCTTTTTATGAATCCGCAGCAAACCCAAGAGAAAGACTATATTCTGTCGGTATTGGCCCGGAACCATGCGGGAGTCCTGCTCCGCATTTCCGGACTTATCAGCCGGCGGTGTTATAACATTAAAAGCATAGTCGCCGCACAGACCGAAGATGAACAATATTCGGAAATGATTATTGTGGTACAGGGGACCGACCGGGAAGTACGGCAAGTAGATAAGCAGCTGAGCAAGCTGGAGGAGATCGAACGTGTGACGGTACTGGACCGCGACGAAGCCATTGTACGGGAACATCTTCTGCTGAAAGTGAACCGCACCGCAGAGAACAGTGAACGGCTTGTTGAGATCGCCAATGTATTTCACGCAAATATCCTGAACGTGTCAGAGAATTCCATGTCCGTGGAACTTACGGGAGACCCCGGAACGTTGAACAGCTTTGCGGAGCTGTATAAGCCATACGGGATTCAGAAGATCCTGCGGACCGGTGCCATGGCAATGGAAAAATAATCC
>CALWKP010000286.1 GCA_944381295.1 uncultured Clostridia bacterium
TTCAATCTTTGCCAGCATTTCCCCTGTCTGATGCCCATGGCTGCCGGACCCAACTCCCAAATGATACGCCGGACGCGGAATATTCAGCTCTTCAAAGAAAATATCCGACATGTTTTTATCGTAGTGCTGCCCTGTGTGAACGAGGATTTCCTCCGCTTTTCCTTTCAGCGCAGCGGATACGACCGACGCCTTGATAAACTGGGGCCTCGCCCCAACAACGGTAACAATTTTCACCGGGATCCCCCCTTATCCCTGATACCGGACGTCGCTGTCCTGCATATCTGTTGTTGCAAACTCCAGCGAATCAAATTTTACCGGCAATCCGGTCTTCTGGGATTTGTACGCCGCAAGGATGATCTTCATCCCTTTGATGCCTTCTTCCCCGCTTACCAACGGCTTCGTACCGGTCTGTACCGCCCGAATATAGTCTGCATACAGAGTATTGTGGCCGCTTCCATACACATCTTTCGGGTCTTTTCCAGAAAGTTTCTCCACTTCCGCATCCTGTGGAGCACTATCCGCAAACTGCCAGTTCTCTATCCGGTTCACTGCCAGCCCACCGATGACGACCGCTCCGGTTTCCCCAAAGATCGACAGGGTCTCTTCCAGATTCTTCGGATAAACACATGCTGTTCCTTCTACGATCCCGATTGCCCCGTTTTTAAACCGAATCAAAATTGCTCCAAAATCCTCCGCCTGGATATCCCTAAGGAAATTACCGGTCATCGCCATAATCGTATCCGGCTCTCCGCCAAGGCTCCATTGCAGCAGGTCGATATCGTGGATGCACTGGTTCATCAATGTCCCGCCGTCCTGCGCCCAGGTTCCGCGCCACGGAGCCTGCTCATAATACGGCATCGTACGGTTCCAGAGCACCCGCGCCGTACCGTTGACCAGCTTGCCGAACCGTCCGTCCTCGATTGCTTTATGAAGCTGCTGTACCGGGTCGTTGAACCGGTTCTGATGGCACACACCGAGCGTGACACCGTGCTCCTTTGCTTCCCGGATCATCTGTCCCGCATCTGCCGTAGAGAGCGCCATCGGCTTTTCCACCAACACGTGTTTCCCATGACGGATGCAATACAACGCGATTTCTGCATGATATCCACTCTCTGTGGCAATAGCGCAGCAGTCGATCTTCTGCTCTTCCATCGCTTTCCGATAATCCGTGTATACTAACGGACGTTTCCCCGTCAGCTCTTCCAACTGGTCTGCCTTCTTTTCTGCCAGTTCCACTACCGGGTCGCACACAACCCGAAGCTCCATCGTATCCGCATTTGCCGCTGCCGCCGCAATATGGTTCTTCGAGATCCGTCCGCAGCCGATCAGCATAAATTGCAATTTTTCCATGATATTTTCCTCTCTTTCCGAAAGTTGTCTCTTCTTTTCCCGTACTTTTCTAAAATGAAATAATTGAAATCTCTTCGTCTGGCCTTCTCTTCCTTGCCGGCCAGCCGTAAAGGAGGGAGCCTTTTCCGTTCCGCAAAAGGCTCCCTCCCCATAAAGGGCTGCTGCCTGCATGCTCCCGCATGCCGCCGCAACCCTTTCGTTTGTCACAGCAGTTCGATATTATCCCTGCATTTGACATCCTTCATCGCATTCCTTGTGTCAAACACTTCTTTCGAAAGCTTCTGAATCCTGTCATAATCAAAGCAGGCATGCGCTGTACAAATAATAATAATATCCTGCTCTTTCAGCACTTCATCTGTCAGTTCCGCAACCCCGGTATGGGTCTTTCCCTTATGACGGTATTCCGGAATATAGGGATCATAAAATGTGGTATCTGCACCTTCCCCAATCAACAAGTCGATCACGTTCAGCGCCGGGGATTCGCGGTAATCGTCGATATCCGCCTTATAGGCTACCCCAAGCACCAGAACTTTTGCCCCATTCATCGCGGTCTTGTTCTTATTCAGGACCTTCATCGCACGGTCTACCACATATTCCGGCATTCCGGTATTGATCTCACCGGAAGTTTCGATCAGGCGAGTATGGTAATCAAATTCCCTGGCTTTCCAGGTGAGATAGAACGGATCGAGCGGGATGCAGTGTCCGCCAAGTCCCGGGCCCGGATAAAACGCCTGGAATCCATAGGGCTTGGTTTTTGCCGCATCAATCACTTCCCACACGTTGATGCCCATTCGATTACAGATAATCGCCATCTCGTTTGCAAGGCCGATATTAATGTTGCGGTAGGTATTTTCCAGAAGCTTTTCCATCTCGGCAACCGCCGGGGACGATACTTCATACACGCCGCCTTCCAGGACATTACGATACAGCGAGGCCGCTACTTCTGTGGAATCCATTCCCACACCGCCAATTACCTTCGGGGTATTCTTGGTCTTATACTGCTTATTGCCCGGATCGACACGTTCCGGAGAGAATGCAAGGAAGAAATCCTTGCCGCATTTCAGACCGCTATTCTCCAAAATCGGGAGCAGCAGCTCTTCTGTGGTACCCGGATAAGTGGTGGATTCCAAAATCACGACCATTCCTTCATGAAGGTGCTCGGCAACCGATTCCGTAGAGCCTTTTACATAGCTGATATCTGGCTGCTGATACTTATCAAGCGGCGTCGGCACGCAGATTGCGACCGCATCCACGTCCCGAATAAACGAAAAATCACTGGTCGCTGAAAGCATCCCACTTTCTACAACTTTACGGAATACTTCGTCTACAATATCCCCAATGTAATTATTTCCGCTGTTTACTGCCTGTACCTTTTTGTCCTGCACGTCAAAACCGATCGTCTTATATCCCGATTTTGCAAACTCCGTTGCAAGCGGCAATCCGACATATCCTAACCCGACGATCCCAATGACGGCAGATTTGTCACCGATTTTCTGTAAAAGCGCCTCTTTGATTCCCATACCGTTTTTCCCTGCTTTCTGTATTTCTACTTCCTTATTTTTTCGCGTTGTTCAAAATCTCGCAAACATAATCAACAATCTCTGCGGTAATATAACCATGCATCGGCAAACTAAATACCCGTTCGCACAGTGATTCGCTTACCGGCAGGCTTTCCGCCTGATGTCCCAAATTCTGATACACCGCCTGACGGTGCAATGGTTTTGGATAATACACCATCGACGGTACGCCCGCTTCCTTGAGTGCCCCGGTCAATGCCGCACGCTCCTCCGGACTCTCCGCTTTCAGCGTATACTGTGCCCAACTCGAGGTATAGCCTTTTGGTGTATCCGGTGTACAGAACTTGTCCTTCAGCCGTTCCGTATACCGCGCCGCTGCCCATCTGCGTGCTGCATTCTCTGTATCAAACGCATGCAATTTCGGCAGCAGAATCGCCGCCTGGAGCGTATCCAACCGGGCATTCAACCCCACACGGACATTATCGTATTTGAAATCCCCTTTTCCATGTACCCGGATCGACACCAATTTCTTGTACAGGTCCTCGTCGTCGGTAAACACCGCACCGCCGTCCCCATAGCATCCAAGCGGTTTTGCCGGGAAAAAGCTGGTAGCCGACACATCGCCAAAGCTGCACGCTTTCTTCTCCCCAAGCTCCCCGCCAAATCCCTGGGCGCCGTCTTCCATCATCAAAAGGCCGTGTTCCTTACAGATTTCCTCTATCTCCGGATATTCCGCCGGCAAACCGAACAAATCTACCGGAATCACCATCCGTGGTTTCAGTTTTCCTTCCTTCTCTATGCGCTCTACCTGTTCCCGTAAAGAAGCCGGGTCCAAATTGAACGTCCCTTCCTTCACGTCGCAGAAAACCGGGGTCGCTCCCACCAGGCTGACCACTTCGGCTGTCGCCACAAACGTGAACGACGGTACAAACACCGCGTCCCCCGGACCAATTCCGTACGCCATCAACGGCATCAGCAGAGCATCCGTCCCGTTGGACACCGTTACACAATAACGCCTTCCTGTATACTGGCAAAGTTCCTGTTCCAGTTCTTCTACCTGCGGCCCGGAAATAAAATGGCATCCCTCGATCACTTCCGCAATCCCGGCATCGATTTCTTCTTTCAGGCAGCGATATTGCGCTCCCAAATCATTAAAAGCTATTTTTTGCATCCTTATTCCTCAGTTCCTTCCTTGAGTTCCAAACCGTTGGAGCCTTCCTGATATCTGCGTCCACAATGCGGACAGACAAGATCGTCCCCTAACTGCGTTCCACATTCACACGCCCATCCATGCTGGCGCTCAGGCACCCCCATGATCACCCCATGATCCGGCACATCTTTTGTCACAACGCTGCCCGCCGCGATAAACGCATGCCGGCCAATCCGATGACCGCACACTACCGTGGCATTCGCACCGATGCTTGCGCCTTCGCCCACCGGGGTATGCGCATAAAACTGCGATCCCCGCTGCGGGTATTTGCATCTCGGCCGCTGAACGTTCGTAAACACCATCGACGGCCCGCAAAAAACATAATCGCCTAACTCAACGCCTTCATACACCGACACATTATTCTGAATCTTACAGTAGTCGCCTACTTTTGCACCGCCGGCCAGAAATACATTCTGTCCTACCGTACATCCTTTGCCGATTTTCGCGCCGGAACTCACATGGCAAAAATGCCAGATCTTCGTCCCTTCTCCGATCTCTGCGCCATCATCTACGCAGGCCGTTTCATGGACAAAATAATTTTCGTTTTCTTTCACTTTCCTCACCTGTCCGTCGCGGGTCCTTTTTCAAAATTCGATTCCCATACCTATTTTTTCCAAGGCATAATCTCCGTTTATTATATCCCGAATCCTTCTTATAGTCAATAATTCTGCGGGGAAAACTGTTGACATTACCTATTAATAGTATTATCATTTACACGGGTTTCTTTGTTTAAACCGTAAAAAATTGGAAAAAATTTCATGCATTCTGCATGTGAAGAAGGGTTTATCATGAAAGAATTTCAAAAAAGGGATGCTTTTATTCCCTATAATGTCCCCGATATTACCGATGCTGAAATCCAGGAGGTTGTGGATACCTTAAAATCCGGATGGCTTGCCAAAGGTCCCCGTACCGTCGAATTTGAAAAGCGGTTTGCGGAATATGTTGGCGCAAAGCATGCCGTAGCTGTAAATTCTTGCACAGCCGCGCTGCATGTGTCCCTGCTGACCCAGGATATCGGGCCCGGGGATGAGGTCATCACTACCCCGATGACTTTTGCCTCTACTGCGAGCACCATCCTGCACACCGGCGCCACACCGGTGTTTGCCGATATCAACTATGCAACGGGTTGTATCGATCCAACGGAAATCGAAAAGAAAATCACCCCAAAGACCAAAGCAATTGTCCCCGTGCATTACAGCGGACAAGTCTGCGATCTGGACCGTATTTACGAAATTGCTGACCGTCATGGACTGTACGTATCAGAGGACGCTGCACATGCGTTATGGAGCCGCTACAAAGGCCGTTTGATTGGAAATCATCTGAAAGGTGCGGCAAGTTACAGCTTTTACGCGACCAAGAATCTCTGTACTGGTGAAGGCGGGATGCTTGTAACGGATAACGATGAAATCGCAGCACGGGCACGTGTTCTGACAAGCCACGGCATGAGCAAAAACGCCTGGAACCGTTACGCAAAAGGCGGAACCTGGAAGTATGACATTGTAGAACCAGGATTCAAATACAACATGTTTGATATCCAGGCGGCGATGGGATTGCGTCAGCTGGAACGTCTGGAGGACATGCAGGCACGCCGGTTAAAAATTGCCGCACGCTATCAGGAAGCTTTTGGACAGATGGATGCAATTGATCTTCCGGAAGTTCCTGAATACACCACTCACAGCTGGCATTTATATGTCATCCGCGTTGTACCGGAGCTGCTCACGATCGGGCGCGACGAATTCATTGAAGAGCTGAACGCACGTAACGTTGGTACAAGCGTACACTTTATTCCGGTACACCTGATGAGCGCTTACCGTAACCGGTTCGGCTATAAGGAAGGCGATTTCCCGAACACAGAAAAACATTTTGACCGGATTATTTCGCTGCCGTTGTATCCGACGATGACAGAAGAAGAGACGGAATATGTCATTGACGCAGTAGCAGACATCATCGAAAAGCATCATAAATAATGGAAAATCACCAGCGAACCCCCGACAAACAGAAACCTGTTTGCCGGGGGCTCATTTTTTAGGAAATCCTGATAAGCGGTACAGGAACCGTCCGGCCGCTTTTCGTCTATTTCCTTTAAAAAAACAAGAGTCAATACATCGTTTTTTCTGCTATTACTTCTGTTTAAAATGAGAATAACAGACGAAGGTGATACGCTTGAAGAAGGAAGT
This sequence comes from uncultured Clostridia bacterium, assembly GCA_944381295.1. Classification (GTDB taxonomy): domain Bacteria; phylum Bacillota; class Clostridia; order Oscillospirales; family Acutalibacteraceae; genus CALWKP01. The sequence goes on from CALWKP010000286.1 coordinate 6,255, forward strand.
CAATTTGATTTTAGGGGAAAACATCCGTTATTATCGGGAAAAATTTGGATACAATCGAGAAAAATTATCGGAGTTAATTGAGGTAAGTCCTCGTTTTTTATATGACGTGGAAATTGGAAGTGTTGGAATTTCTATAACGACCCTGAAACGGATTTGTGAAGTATTGGGCGTATCCGCAGACCGTTTGCTGTGGAAACACGAAAACGAAATTGTAGAACTGCCGGAACGGTTGCAGCATTTGAGGCCCGAATACCTCGAAATCGTGGAACAATTAGTCCAAAAACAGCTGGAAGTCATCGCTATCGCTTCCAAAGAAGAAAGTCGAAGATAAACGCGGAACTAAAAATTTTTCTACTGAAAGCTTGTCGTTACTATGGGGTGATTGATAGGCTTTTTTCATTATTTCCCTATTCTCTCATCTATCAACAACCTCTTTACAAATATAGGCCCATAAAAAAGGAAAAAT
>CALWKP010000287.1 GCA_944381295.1 uncultured Clostridia bacterium
AAAATCAGATCCTGCCCGCCGCAGTGAATATCTATGGTTTCCCCTAAATAGCGCCGCGCCATGGCTGAGCATTCGATATGCCATCCCGGACGTCCTTCCCCCCACGGTGCATGCCAACTTGGCTCTCCTGGTTTTGCTGATTTCCAAACAGCAAAGTCCATGGCATCTTCTTTCGTCTCGTCTACACTGATACGCGCGCCGGCCTGCAGATCTTCCAGCGGCTGATGCGACAACTTTCCATACTCGTCAAAACGGTTCGTACGGAAATAAACATCTCCGCTTTCGGTAGCGTAAGCATATCCCTTCTCAATCAAATCTGAGATCATTCCAATAATTTCACCAATATTTTCTGTTGCCAGAGGATGCACTGTGGCCGGACGCACATTCAACCCCTTAGCATCCGTCTTATATTCCTCAATATACCTCTGGGATACTGTTAAATAATCGCTTCCTTCTTCATTTGCCTTCCGGATAATTTTATCATCGATATCCGTAAAGTTTTGGACATAGGTCACTTTCATTCCCCGGTATTCCAGATACCGCCGCAGTACATCAAACACGCAGATCGGTCGTGCATTTCCAATATGAATGAAATTGTACACCGTAGGCCCGCACGCATAAATTTTCACTTCTCCGGCAGTCAGCGGGACAAATTCTTCCTTTTTTCTCGTCAATGTGTTATACAGTTCCATGATATCCTCCTAAACCCGCCTATTTCAGGCGTTATCATCCTCTTCTTCCTGGTGTTTTTTCAAACGTTCCACTTCAATATTCAAGCGACAAAGATCCTGGGATACCGGGTCTGCGACATGTACCTGGTCAAGCTGGCTGACCTTCATCCCGTTCACTCGGACAACTCTCGCCGGAACCCCTACTGCCGTTGCGTTATCTGGCACTTCGCTCAAAACAACCGCACCTGCGGCTACCCGGGCGTTATCCCCTACCCGGAATGGTCCGAGTACTTTTGCTCCTGCGCCGATCATCACGTTATTCCCCAGAGTTGGATGACGTTTTCCATGTTCTTTTCCGGTACCGCCAAGCGTTACCCCCTGGTACAACGTACAATGATCGCCGATCTCTGTTGTTTCACCAATCACTACGCCCATTCCGTGGTCGATGAAAAGGCCTTTCCCGATTTTTGCGCCTGGATGAATTTCTATCCCGGTTTTGTGGCGCGCCCTCTGGGATAAAAAACGGGCAATGAATTTCATATCATGCTGGTAAAACCAATGTGCTTTACGATATGCCCGCACTGCTTTATATCCGGAGTACAGAAAAAAAACTTCTAACCGGGAACGCGCTGCGGGGTCACGTTCTATAATAGAATCCAAATCTTCTTTTATTTGTCGAAACATGTTCTAACTCCTTGACTAAAATAAAAAATGCCTTCCTCCCAATCCGGGACGAAGGCGGCCAAAACCTGATCGCGGTTCCACTTCGCTTATTTCTCAAAAGCGGATAACGGTGCCAACCGTACAGGGATACTTCTTTCCCCCTGTATGCTCGCGGGTGCATTTCCCAGTCCATCCCACCAGGAATGCTTCCAGCCGATGGCATTCCCTCTCTGTTGTGGTCACGGTATCCGGTACTTCTCCCGGTCTTTGCAGTTCTTCCCTATTTCTGGAATAATTTTGTCCTTAGTATACCGCATTTTTCTGGATTCGTAAAGAGGTAAATCAAAAGTAAAGGAATCCTTTCCGCAAAGAAAATCTTTGTTTGGAATGGATTGACAGATTGAATCCCGCAGAAAAATCCATTACAATGGAATTCAGAACGTAGAAACTTGAGGAAAAATACTATATGGAAAATAAAATCAGGAGGGAATTTAATGAAAAAATGGTACGACGAAGAATATGAATTCAACATTGAGGTGACAGGGTTTCTGCGGGGCGACCATACCGAACATTACTGTCGTAACGGAGAAGAGATCGGGGACAAATACACCTGTACGTATGGATGTCCTGTAAATGCGGACGGGCAAGGGATTTGTTCCAAGGTTATGCTCATTCTGTTCCCGATCATGGAAGCTGTACGCAGCGGAGGAAACCTGGAAAACATCGGTGGGGATAGCCCTTACAGCAAAGACCTTGTTTGTCCGGATGGTTGTGTGATGTTTCGACTCACCGCAAAGAAACTCGGAAATAAAAATTTTTTCCAAGGAAAATTTTTTGAATAACTTTCTTTGGGCATACCTGTTACACGATTAAGTCACTGATTCCAGACAGCTTGATTTGGCGTCTTATCAGGGGAATTCCTTACGATTTTTATATTTTCATCCTGCTGCACAAAGTATCTTCATTTTATCATCGTGCTGCGGTAAAAGGAGTGTTATTTTATGTATCAAAACGTGATATTTGATTTCGGAAATGTCATTGGGAAGTTTTGTCATGAGGATGTACTGGACCGATGCTGTCCTGAATGCAGCGAACAGGAACGCGAAGAACTCACAAAGGCCATGTTCCACAACTGGAGCATCTTAGACACCGGGACTGTGGAATATGAGGATTATTTTCAGGAAACGCTGCAAATGCTTCCGGAAAACCTTCACGCTGCGGCAGAAGCTATTTTTCGGGATTGGTATCGCCTCCCTTATGTACCGGGTATTCCAGAGCTGATTGCAGACCTGAAAAAGCAAGGGCGTTCGTTATATCTCTTATCCAACGCACCATGTTATTTCTCTGAGAAATCGGGATATTTTCAGGAAGTCCTCCAGTTCTTTGACGGAATCATTTTTTCCGCCGACATCAAAATGGTGAAACCTCATCCAGAGATCTACCAATACTTACTGAAGAAATTCTCGCTCAATCCAAAAGACTGTCTTTTTATTGATGATCTGCCCCAAAACATTGCCGGGGCAAAGCAATGCGGCATCGATGGGTTTCTGTTTACCGGAGATGTCGATGCCCTGCGGAAAAAACTTTCCTGAACAACCATTGATAGGAAGCTTTTGAACGCTTCCTGTTTTGCCCTATTCGGAGGGCCCGGCCCCACCGTTTTGACGGCTAAAGCCGTCAAAACATTCAGGCGGACTTTTCCGCCTGAAAAAACGAAGCCCCGCGTGATACGCGGGGCTTCGTTTGTGGGGCCGGGCCCTCCACTGAAAGACTTTCCTTCCTACTTACAATCTCATTTGGAATCCCGGAAAACCTGCCAATTCTGTTTTAAGTAAATCACACCGGAAACTACTGTCAAAAGCACGCAAATCAGCAGGAAAGCTTCCCCAATCAGGTAACAACCTACCTCATGGACCGCAGATCCTGCCCACAGCAATTCCCGCAGATATTGCAGCGCGATCACCACCAGAATCGCAACAATCTGGCTAACTGTTTTCGCTTTCCCCCACCGGTTTGCCGCAATCACAATCCCGCTGTCTGCTGCTACCAGACGGATCGATGTCACCATGAATTCCCTGGCGATCACGATCAGGACAAACCATACATTCGTCAACCCCATCTGCAAAAAACAAACCAGTGCAGAAACTACCAGAATTTTGTCTGCCAGCGGGTCCATAAATTTTCCGAAGTTTGTGATGAGCTTTCTTTTCCGTGCGATCTTCCCATCCAGATGGTCTGTGTAAGAAGCCGCTGAAAATAGAAGAAACGCAATCAGATAATGATGCGGTATCGCGGAAACCGTTAAAAACACCACAAAGAACGGAACCATAATCATGCGCAATACGGTAAGTTTATTTGGCAGATTCATTCTGTCGCCCCCTTAATCACCCAACGATTTCTCCCATCAAATCGCCGTCCATTGCTTCTTGAATCCGTACCTTTACAAACTTCCCGAAATATGGTTTCTTCCCTTTCGTGGTAAAGAACACTTTCCCGTCAATGTCCGGGGAATCTGCATAACTGCGGCCAAAATAACATTCCGCATACCGGTCAAAGCCTTCTGTCAGCACATGCATGGTTTTCCCTACCTGAGATTCTTCATATTCCTCCATGATACGCATCTGCTGTTCCATGATGATTTCCATCCTGTGACGTTTGACTTCCTCATCCAGCTGGCCTGGAAGTTCTGCTGCCGGGGTCCCTTCCTCCTGCGAATACGCAAAACATCCCAGACGTTCAAAACGCACTTCCTGAACAAATTCCGCCAGTTCCGTAAATTCCTCTTCGGTCTCTCCGGGGAACCCTGTAATCAATGTCGTACGCAATACCAAATGAGGAATGCGTTCCCGCATTTTTCGGATCAGCGCCAAAAGTTCCTCACGGCTGCCGCGGCGGTTCATCATCCGCAAGACTCGCGCATTACAGTGCTGAAGCGGCAAATCCATATAGTTGACGATCTTATCCTCGGACGCAATGGTTTCGATCAATTCATCGGTCACATAATCCGGATAGCAGTATAACAGCCGAATCCACCGCAGCGAATCGATCTTGCATAGTTGCCTCAGCAGCTCCGGAAGCATCAGTTTCCCATAAAGGTCCAGGCCATAACGACTGGTATCCTGGGCGATCAGGATCAATTCCTTTGTCCCGTTTTCTGCCAGCTTCTCCGCTTCTTCGAGGATGCTTTCGATCGTGCGGCTGCGGTATCCGCCGCGAATCATCGGGATCGCACAATATGTGCAGCGGTTATCACAGCCTTCCGCGATTTTCAGGTAAGAAAAATAACTCGGCGTAGTCAATTCGCGGTCCCCGCAAAGCGGAAGCTCCGTTTTGGCCGGATAATGTCCGCAGCGCTTTCCTTCCATGATTTCCCCAAGCAATTCCGGCAGGTCCATGTTCCCGCCGATCCCGACCACGGCATCCACTTCCGGAAGCTCCTTGAGCACTTCATCCTGATATCGTTCCGCCAGACAACCTGTCACAACAATCGCTTTGATGCGCCCTTCTTTTTTCAGTTTGGCAAGCTCCAAAATCTCGTCGATCGATTCCTGCTTGGCATCCTGAATAAACCCGCAGGTATTTACCAGGGCGATGTCCGCAAGGGCAGCATCATCCTTCAAAACAAACCCGTTGTTGCGCAGATTCGCCATAATCATTTCGCCATCGACCTGATTTTTTACACATCCCAGGCTGACCATCCCAACACTATATGCCATTATATTCCTCATCCTCGTCCTGTATTTCCGGAATTACCTCCAAAAGTGCTTTCCGGATTTGTTCATACGGATATCCTAACCGCTGCATCGCGTTCACTGCCCGGCGGCGTCCGGGTTCTTCCCCCAACACACGCCCGTACTTTTTCCCAAGCAGCTCTTTCAATTTTTCCACAGGTTCAGGCGCCAGTTCTTCGATAAGCTCTGCTGCAACCTCCTCAGAAATCCCTTTCTGTTTCAGTTCATAAGCGACACGCTTCGCCGCATACCCTTTTCGATGGAACAGCTCCCATGCATATCGCCTGGCATACTCTTCATCGTTGAGCAATCCCAACTCTTCCATACGCTCCGCGGCTTCCACAGCAGCTTTTTCGCCTGCGGTACGCTGAATTTTTTCCACCAATTCTTTTTTGGTATGGCTGCGATGTTCCAAAAGATACAACGCTTTTTCCTTCGCCCGGCGGGAGTCCGACGCCTGTTTCAGCGCATAAAGTTCTTCGTCGTCCATTTCCATCCCTTCGCGCCATCCCGCTTCCCGAAGGGTCGCCGTATCGATATTCATGGCAAACTCTCCGTCCAAAAACAGGGCGGAGAGCGCTTTTCTTCTAGGTTGAATCGCCGTGATCTGCATCTCAGTCGTCTACGGTAATATCGATATTAGCCTTGGAACTTCTCGCAGAAGGCTTTTCCTGTTCGACAACCGGAATCTCGATCGGCTTTGCGGGAGATGCGTTCGGAGACGGCGTTTTTTTCGCATAAAGGGCGTCAATATTTTCTTTGACCTTATCTTCTACTTCTTTGGAAAGTTCCGCATTATTGCGGAGATATTCCTTGACATTATCGCGGCCCTGGCCAAGCCTGGTACCATTATAAGAGAACCACGCACCGCTCTTCTGGATAACATCAAGCTTGACGGCGATATCGAGCAATTCCCCTTCCCGGGAGATTCCGCGGCCATACATCACATCAAATTCTGCCTCGCGGAACGGCGGAGCGATCTTATTTTTCACGACCTTGGCGCGTGTACGGGAACCGATGATTTCCGAACCATTTTTCAAGGTCTCGATTTTCCGGATATCGATACGTACCGAAGCATAGAATTTCAGCGCACGGCCACCGGGAGTTACTTCCGGGTTTCCATACATAACGCCGACTTTTTCACGCAGCTGATTGATAAAAATTGCAACGCAGTTGGATTTGGAAATTGCCCCGGCCAGTTTACGCAATGCCTGGCTCATCAACCTTGCCTGCAATCCGACATGGGAGTCTCCCATTTCCCCCTCGATCTCCGCACGGGGAACCAATGCTGCAACAGAGTCCACGACGATGACGTCGATCGCACCGGACCGCACCAGCGCCTCAGTGATCTCAAGGGCCTGCTCGCCGGTATCCGGTTGGGAGACAAGCAGGGAATCCACATCCACGCCGAGTGCCCGGGCATAAACCGGGTCGAGCGCATGTTCTACGTCGATAAACGCAGCATACCCGCCGCCTTTTTGTCCTTCTGCAATACAGTGCAGGGCCAGCGTCGTTTTACCGGACGAT
>CALWKP010000288.1 GCA_944381295.1 uncultured Clostridia bacterium
ATATGGAGGATCATGACATGAAAGCTTTTATGAATGAAGATTTCCTTCTGTCCAACGAGACTGCGCGTAGATTGTATCATGACTACGCCGAAAAAATGCCGATCATCGACTATCATTGCCACATCAACCCCGAAGAAATCGCAAATGACCGTAAATTTGACAACATTACGCAAGTTTGGCTTGGCGGCGACCATTATAAATGGCGTCAGATCCGGTCTAACGGCGTAGAAGAAAAGTTCATCACCGGAGATGCGCCGGACCGCGAAAAGTTCCAAAAATTTGCCGAAATGCTCCCGCGGGCGATCGGCAACCCACTGTATCACTGGACCCATCTGGAACTGAAACGCTACTTTGGCTATGAAGGAACGCTCAACGGCGATACTGCGGAGGAAATTTGGAACCTGTGCAACGCGAAACTCCAGCAGCCAGATATGAGCGCACGCGGCCTGATCGATCGTTCCAACGTAAAGCTCGTAGCGACGACTGACGACCCGGTGGATTCCCTGGAATGGCATCAAAAAATTAAGGATGACCCCACCTGCAAGGTAAAAGTTGTCCCGGCATGGCGTCCAGATAAGGCGATGAATCTGGAAAAAGAAGGGTTTGCCGCTTATATTGCAAAGCTTTCCGAAGCCAGCGGCATTGCAGTCAACAGTTTCTCCGCTGTGCTGGAAGCTCTGGACGCGCGTATGGCGTTTTTCGACAGCATGGGCTGCCGTTCCGCAGACCACGGTTTGGATTATGTGATGTATCAGGAAGCGTCTAACGAAGAACTGGAAGCTGCTTTCCGTAAAGCGCTTGCCGGTGAAGCTTTAACACTGCATGAAATTGAAGCTTATAAGACCGCTGTGTTAATTCATCTCGGCAGAGGCTACGCCAAATATGGATGGGTCATGCAGCTGCATTTCGGTGCACTGCGCAATACCAACACGAATATGTTCCGGAAAATCGGCCCGGATACCGGCTATGACTGCATTTCGATTCATCCCTGCACCGACGCATTGGCATTGGTCCTTGATGCGCTGGAAAAGACCGGCGAACTTCCCAAAACGATTGTTTATTCGCTCAATCCTGCCGACAATCAGGCGATCGACACGATTATCGGTGCATTCCAGGGCGCTGGCATCCGGAATAAGATCCAGCACGGGGCTGCCTGGTGGTTCAACGATACCAAGACCGGCATGATGGAACAGCTCACCAGTCTGGCCAACCTTTCCCTGTTGAGCAATTTCGTCGGGATGCTTACAGATTCCAGGAGTTTCCTCTCTTATACCCGTCATGAATATTTCCGCCGTATCCTCTGCAATTTGATCGGTACCTGGGTGGAAAACGGCGAATACCCCGCTGATATGGAATTTCTCGGCCAGATGGTTCAGGACATCTCGTACAACAACACAAAAGCATATTTTGGATTTGATTGCTAAACTTTTCGAATCTCTATGCCGCCGCGACGTTTTTGACGTTTCGGCGGCTTTTTCTTGCATATTTTGTCATTTTCCCGTATCATGAAAAATATCTTTTCCCTTTTCAATATCTAAGTGATTCAAGCTGTTCGGAGCGCGGCATGACTCTGTACAGTTCTTTTTAGGAGGGTTTTCATGCAGGAATTTAACAATTGGATTGTATCCATCAAAGATGCTGTCTGGGGAGTCCCCATGATAGTGTTAATTCTCGCGGTAGGTGTTTTGCTTACCATTCGGCTTCGCCTCATTCAAATACGGCATCTGCCCAAAGCACTGCGGTTTATGCTTCAGACCGAGGAAAACGGCGAAGGCGAAGTTTCCAGTTTTGGCGCGCTCTGCACCGCACTTTCCGCCACTATCGGCACCGGAAACATCGTCGGAGTTGCCACCGCCATCGGTCTGGGAGGTCCCGGCGCACTTTTCTGGATGTGTCTGGCTGCCTTTTTCGGCATGGCCACCAAGTATGCAGAAGGTCTCTTGGCGATTAAATACCGTGATATCGATTCCGACGGACATGTGCTTGGCGGGACTTTCTATTACATCGAGCGCGGCCTGCGTGAACGCTTCCATCGGAATTTCAAATGGCTCGCCATGCTATTCGCCTTCTTCGGCGCCGCTGCCGGCCTGCTCGGAATCGGCACCATCACCCAGATCAACGGGATTTCCAGCGCGGCCGAAGACTTTTTCGACCCGGGCCGCGCCTTCACGGTCACATTGTTCGGCGTCCAATACAGTTGGGTCGTGGTTATTACAGCCATTGTTGTCACACTTTGTGTGGGCCTGGTGGTCATCGGCGGGATCAAGCGCATTTCTTCCGTCTCCCAAATTGTCGTGCCGTTTATGGTCATCATTTACCTGCTTGGCTCTATCATTGTGCTGGCCGTCAACGTTCAGCAGATTCCTCACGTTTTCTCCATGATCTTTACCAATGCGTTTACTGGTACTGCCGCTGTTGGAGGTTTTGCCGGTGCAGCTTTTCGGGAAGTTATCCAGAGCGGTATCGCGCGCGGTGTCTTCTCCAATGAATCCGGCCTGGGCAGCGCACCTATCGCGGCCGCTGCCGCCAAAACCGAATGGCCCGCACGCCAGGGCCTTGTTTCGATGACCGGAACTTTTATCGATACTATCATCGTCTGCAACCTCACGGGATTCTGTATCCTCTCCTCCGGTTCCTGGCTGGACGAAGGTGTGCAAGGTGTTCTGGTGACTTCCCATGCCTTTCAGAGCGGCTTCTTTTTCGCTCCTGCCCTCGGCCAGTTCCTGTTAATGCTTTGTCTGATCTTTTTCGCTTTCACCACCATCCTGGGGTGGAATTACTATGGGGAACGCTGTATGGAATACCTTTTCCACAAACAGACCCTTCCTGTAAAAATCTATCGCTGGCTGTATGTTTTGGCAGTATTCGTTGGTCCGTTCCTGAGCGTGGAGTTTGTATGGAACATCGCTGACGTCTTCAATGGGTTGATGGCTTTTCCAAACCTTGTCGCCTTATTCCTCCTGAGCGGAGTTATCGCAAAAGAAACGAGTCGCTTTTTCGACTTCTTAGAGCATGATACTTCCTCTCTGGTACGCCGTTCCAAGGAGCAGAAAAAATAACATACAATTCTTACAAAATATTTCATTAAAGAATATAAAACACTATAAGTATGACTAATTTTCTCCATCTTTATCCTTGTTCCATAAATTATATTGAAAAATTTTAACAAATCTGCTATTATTATACTAAACTTTAATTTATGGAGGGATAGCAGCTTATGAATCTTACTGATCTTCTTCTGCTTCTTGCCCCCGTTGGTGCCGTCTTAGCTT
>CALWKP010000289.1 GCA_944381295.1 uncultured Clostridia bacterium
GTCGATTTTTCGTATTTCTGCTATGCGATCAGCCAATTGGACGGCGGGGTACATATGAATATCGGTTCTGCGGTGACAGGGGCGGAAGTATTTTTGAAAGCCTTGTCCATTGCCAGAAACCAGGGGTATCCGACATTCCATATCACCACGGCGAACTTTGATATTATTCCTTTGGGCGATTACCGTGTGGATGTGCCGAAGGATTGCTATGATTATTATTATCGTCCGCGCAAAAATATCATCAACCGTCCGACATCTCAGGGAGGTACAGGACTTTATATTTACGGAAACCATGAACAGACGGTACCAAACCTGTATGAACGCCTGAAAGGGGGAGCCCTGTGAAACAGGTAACACTTCAGGAAGAACGGCTGCGGGAGCTTCTGGACCGGATGGGCGAGAGCCGGGTTGGGGTACTGGGCGATGTGTGCCTGGATATGTATTGGTATGCGGATATGAAGCGCAGCCAGCTTTCCCGCGAGACACCCCATTATCCGCTGCCGGTTGTAGAGGAACGGTTTTCTCCGGGCGCATGCGGGAATGTGATCCAGAATATCGCAGCGCTGCGCGTAGGGAAATTGCTGCCGGTGTCAGTTATTGGGGACGATTGGCGGGGGATGCTGCTGTCACGGTGTTTTCGGGAGAGGAAGGTAGACGACAGCTTCCTGATTACGTCGGGAAAACGCATCACGCCTTGTTATTGCAAACCGATCCGCATGGGGATCTCTCAGGTGCGGTATGAGGACCCTCGGCTGGATTTTGAAAATTTTGAAACGCTGCCGGAAGAACTCGAAAATGAGCTCATCAAAAATCTGGAAAAGGTGTCCGGGCAGGTGGATGCCCTGGCAGTTTCCGACCAGTTTTTCTACGGAGTGGTAACAGAACGTGTCCGTGCAAAGCTTTCGGAACTGGGCAGAAACGGGTTGACCGTCGTGGTGGATAGCCGCGACAGGATCCGGTTGTATCAGGATGTGATGATCAAGCCTAATGAGGTGGAGTCCGCGGCTGCCGTGGGCAAGAATGCTTCTGAGTTGGAAGTTACACCGGAGAATTATGAGGAGATCGCGCTGGAGCTTTCCCGGCAGAGCGGATGGCCGGCGATCGTAACGCTTGGAGAGAAAGGCGCGCTGTGGTGCGACGGGAAAGAAGCGGTGTACGCGCCGTCGAGGAAAGCTGCACCGCCGGTCGATATCGTGGGGGCGGGAGATACGTTTCTTTCGGCGTTCTGTGCGTCTGTTGCGGCAGGCGCGTCCGGCGGAGAGGCCGCAGCGCTGGCAAATCTGGCATCCGGCGTAACAGTGAAGAAAATTGGTACCACCGGGACTGCCTCTCCGGAAGAAATCCTGAAGCTGTATAAGGAGAATGAACAATCATGGCAATAGAGATCATCAAAAGCAGAAAACCTTCCCGCGGTATGCTCCGCGCAGCGATTTTTGATTTTGACGGCACGATTTCCACGCTTCGCTGTGGATGGGAACAGGTGATGCGTCCGCTGATGATCGAGATGATCAGAGGCGGGAAATCTGACAGTGCGCTGGAGCAAATGGTAGACGAGTATATCGACCAGTCCACGGGGATCCAGACCGTATATCAGATGCGGTGGCTGGCGGAACGTGTAGCGGAATTCCGCGGTCCGGAAGCGGCAAAGGATGAATGGTGGTATAAGGATGAATATAACCGTCGTCTGATGGAGCAGGTCAAGGTGCGGATCGCTTCGGTGAAGGAAGGCCGGGAGGACCGTTTGAACTATATGATCAAAGGGGCAGAAGGTTTTCTGAAAGCTTTGCGGGATGCGGGATTAGAACTGTATCTGGCAAGCGGGACCGATCATTGCGATGTTGTAAAAGAAGTGGCTGTTTTGGGCCTGACAGGATATTTCAACCTGATAAAAGGCGCACCGGAACGTCAAGCTTCGTGCTCAAAGGAAGCAGTCATCCGGATGATCATGAAAGAAAAGGGCCTGAAAGGGGAAGAACTGCTGCTGGCCGGTGACGGGAAAGTGGAGATTGCCCTGGGGGTGGAAAATGAAGCGCATACTTTGGGTGTTGCGACGGATGAAGTCCACCGGGAAGGCGTGAATCCGGTGAAGAGGGAGCGTTTGGTCAAGGCAGGCGCAGAAGCGATCATTGGAGATTTCCAGGATTCTGCACCAGTGCTGGAATGGTTAGGTCTGGATGGCTGGAGAGGGAGGAAAACAGATGTACCTGATCGGAATCGACATTGGCGGGACAAAGTGTGCAGCTGTGTTGGGACAGGAACAGGATGGAATGTTACAAGTCCTGGAAAAGAAGAAATTCCCCACAGCGGATTGTAAAGGTCCTCAGGAAACTTTAGAGCGGTTAGGCGATCTTGCACAGGAATTGTCAGCGGGAAAAGAAATTGCCGGTATCGGTATCAGTTGCGGCGGACCGCTTAACAGCCGGGAAGGATTGATCTTGTCGCCGCCGAATCTGGTGGGATGGGATAGAGTCCCTGCGGCATCCTATTTTGCAGAAAGGTTCCATGTCCCGGCATATTTGATGAACGATGCGAATGCCTGCGCAATGGCGGAATGGCGTTATGGTGCAGGACGGGGCACAGAAAATATGATTTTCCTGACTTTCGGTACAGGGCTTGGTGCAGGATTGATTTTAAACGGGAAACTGTATGCGGGAAAACAGGATATGGCCGGGGAACTGGGACATTGGCGGCTGGAGTCTTTTGGTCCGGTCGGATATGGAAAAGCAGGTTCCATGGAAGGATTTTGCAGCGGCGGCGGGATCGCACAGATGATGCGGACGCGTCTGTTGGAACTGGCACAGGCAGGGAAATCCCATCCGCTTTTGGAACATGCAGAGGATGTCAGTACCAAAGAAGTGTTTGAATTGGCCGAACAAGGCGATCCTGTTTGTTTGGAGGTTTGCCAGACTGTCGGCAGGCAGTTCGGAAAAGGGTTGGCATTGGTAGTCGATTTGCTGAACCCGGAAGTGATCGTAGCGGGGAGCGTATTTTCGCGTAATTACGGGATGCTCTGCCCGATTGCAGAAGAAGTGATCCGGCAGGAGTCTCTGGCGGTATCCGCAGAAGCATGCAGGCTGCTGCCATCGAAACTGGGAGAATCCATTGGGGATATGGCGGCATTGACAGCGGCGTTGGGAGCCGGCTGAGAAAGGGAGATCGAGATGAAACAGAGTGTACAGGCGATTCTGACAGAACTTTTGGAACGGTATCCGTCGCTTTCGGCGTGTGAAAATGATATCTGTGATGCGTATGAATTGATCCGGAACTGTTATGAAAACGATGGAAAACTGTTGATTTGCGGGAACGGCGGAAGTGCATCGGATTCCGACCATATTGTAGGCGAGCTGATGAAAGGGTTCCTGAAACGCCGTCCAGTAGGAGAGGACTTCCGGGAAAAACTGCGCGAGATCTGTGAGGACGCCGACGCCTGCGCAGACCATCTGCAAGGAGCGCTGCCGGCGATTTCATTGGTACAGCACAGCGCATTGCTTTCTGCATTCAGCAATGATGTTGACCCGGAAATGATTTTTGCGCAGCAGGTTTTTGGCTATGGAAAACTGGGAGATGTCTGGATCGGATTGAGCACCTCCGGGAATTCCGGGAATGTCGTCCGCGCGGCGCAGGTGGCGGAAGCAATGGGGTTGCTCACGATAGCGCTCACCGGGGAAAGCGGAGGAAAGCTGCGGGAGATTTGTGATATTACGATCCGGGTTCCGGAGACAGAGACCTTTAAGATTCAGGAATTGCATTTGCCGGTGTACCATGCGCTTTGTGCGATGGCGGAAGAAGAATTTTTCTGAGAAAAACGGATGGCCGGTGGAAAAAAGGATAAGTCAGGACCCCCGGCAAAGCCGGGGGCTTGAGTAAGCCCTAGAAGGGCATAATGCGGACAACGCCCCTCAAGGGGCCCCGAATGGGTCGGCCAACTGCATTGCTGACTCATGGCG
>CALWKP010000290.1 GCA_944381295.1 uncultured Clostridia bacterium
GCGTTGTCATAACAGTTTCCTCGTCTTGACATGGAAGGTATAATGCCATAAGATTTTGTCAGGTCAAAGTATGCCTGCGAGGTGTACTGGAACCCTTGGTCGCTGTGGAGGTACAACTGCGCAGCGACCCTCTTTTTCTCCTTGCGCATGGCCAGGCGAACGGTGTCCAATACCAAGTTGACTGTCTGCTCTGTGTCAGTCTTATAGGCAACAATGCTGTTATTGTCAACGCAACAGAAGCAACCTTGATGGCCGATAAATCTGCCAAGGTTCTGGCGTAGCAGATTTTAAGAAAAAGGAGAAGGGGAAAATGGAGCAGTTTGTGAAAGAAAAACTAACGGTAAAGGTGCTTCCAACCCGTGCGGAGATGGGAAAGGAGGCAGCAAAAGACGCAGCGGAGATCATCCAAAAGTTATTGCAGGAAAAAGAACACTTGCATGCTGTATTTGCGGCGGCTCCTTCTCAAAATGAATTTTTAGAGGCACTGGCGGAACATCGGGAAATCGATTTTAGGGGAATTGCTCCTGGGGGATATCACGATGAAGTATTACCGGAGCGAGGAATATTATCGTGAAGGCGGATGGCACGGCACTATGGCAATGGATGGCGGCGGGGCATTGATGAATCAGGGAATCCACGGAATCGGCTTGCCGCTGTACCTGATGGGAGACCCCAAATCCGTCAGCGCTTATGTGGGAACGCTGGTACATCCCATCGAGGTGGAGGATACTGCGGTAGCATGTGTGGAATTCCAAAGCGGCGCCCTCGCCACCATTATCGGGACCACATCGCTGAATCCGAGCAGCCTCAGAGAGTGTTAAATGTCCATGGGACAAAAGGACGCATCCAGCTTACTGAAGGGAATATCACCCGGTGGGAAGTGGAAGGAGAAGAACCTTTCTCTGTTGAGCTGGAGGACGTGGGCACCGGACAAAATCCAACGAATTTCAGCCATGAACTGCATCAGCGGCAGCTTTTGGACTTTATTGAGGCAGTCCGGACAACCGGTTTATTTCTGACAAATTCACTTTAAGGAGGCGCGTTTATTATGAGTAAGCTGGCTTTATTCGGAGGGGAACAGGCAGTCACCATTGATTATAACAAAGTCGGATGCTGTCCGCTGTGCAGCCCAAAGGGAATTGCCGATGCGGTCGCATTGATGGAGAAAGGCGAGATCTCCCAATCGCAGTCGGTGATAGATTTTGAAAAGAGATTTGCGGAATATATGGGCGCGCAGTATGCTGTGGCGACCAATAACGGGACGTCTGCTCTGGATACGGCGCTGTTTGCTGTCGGCTTACAGCCCGGTGATGAGGTGATCGTGCCGTCCTTTACCTTCTGGGCAACAATGGCGCCGATCCTGTCGCAGCAGATGATCCCTGTATTCTGCGACGTGGATGTGGATACCCACTGTGTTGACCCTGCCGATATCGAAAAGCGTATCACCCCGAAAACGAAAGCGATCATGCTGGTACATGTCTGGGGAGCGGCATGTGATTTGGACGCTATCATGGAAATTGCGGGACGGCATGGTCTGAAAGTGATTGAGGACTGTTCCCATGCTCATGGGACGCTTTATAAAGGAAAACATGTGGGAACGATTGGGGACGTCGGCTGTTACAGCATGCAGGGTTCCAAACTGCTGCCTGCGGGGGAAGGCGGTATCCTGATTACCAACAACCGGGAATGTTACGAGCGCAGTCTGGCGTTCGGGCAGTACGACCGGTTGGCCGGATTGCCGGAAGATTCCCCATGCAGAAAATATATGCTCACCGGATTAGGGCATAAATATCGTCCGCATCCGTTGGCGATCGCCCTGGCAAATTCGTCCCTGGATACCCTGGACGAACGCAATCAAATCCGCAATGAAAATGCAAGAAAGCTGGAAAAACTGATTGCAGATTTGGACTGGCTGATCCCGCAGAAATTGTATGATGGTGTGGAACGGCAGTTTGCTTATCATTATCTGCGGTTTGACGAAACGAAATTCGGTGGAATCCGGACCTTTACCCTATTGAAAGCCTTGGGACGCGAGGGCGTTTCGTGCGGATACTGCGGATACGGAAGGCTGCATAAATCTCCGATGGTATTGGAAGGCGGACCCTGGGGGAACTGCGGGAAGCGGGATACCCCGTTGAGCCTGCCGGTGACCGAATTTCTGGCGGAGCATGCGTTCCTGGCAGCGCCGCGCTTTGAGACAAAATGTGACGACCTGATCGAACAATACGCAGCGGCATACCATAAAGTTGGGGAGAATCTGGAAGCATTGGCCGATTATGACCGGACACATGATTTTACCCAGGAAATGAAAAATCTGAGTGGTCGCACGATTGCGATGATAAAATAAGCCCTCAGCCGTTAAAATTTATCATGATAGGAGCCCTTTCCATCCGGAGCGGAGGAAGGGGCTCCTGTATTTTTTTCGTTATAGATACCAGCAGGCGGCAATTACGGAACTATTGAAAATTATAGGCGAATCATGTATAATTTTTACAAGAAAGAAATGTAAGGCCGCCTCGTAAACAGGCGGCTGTTTTAAAACGTCTGGAGTGTGCTGTCAAGTAGAAAGGGAGTAGGTTTGTGGGCGTGACAAAGGTAAAAATGGATGGCAATGGGATTACCGAAGGCGTGATCCGGAAACAGCTGATGAGGTTTTTCTTTCCGATCGTTTTAGGCACCTTTTTTCAGCAGCTGTATAATACTGTTGATGCGGTGATCGTCGGGAATTTTGTCGGGAAAGAGGCTTTGGCGGCAGTCGGTGGAGCGACCGGTACCATCATCAATCTTTTGGTAGGATTTTTTGTCGGACTGTCTTCGGGTGCTTCTGTGGTCATTTCACAGTATTACGGGGCAAAAAAGCCGGAAGAAGCCAGTTTGGCTGTACATACAGCGGTAGCGTTGGGGATCGCAGCCGGTGTGTTTATGACGATTGTGGGAGTTTTGTTCTCCCCATGGGCGCTGGAAGCTATGGGAACTCCCGCCGATATTATGGATTACGCAGTATTGTATATCCGGATTTATTTTGGCGGGGTCATCTTTTCCCTTGTCTATAATGTAGGGTCCGGGATCCTGCGGGCTGTCGGTGATTCCAGGCGCCCGTTGTACTTTTTGATCGTCTGCTGTGCGGTCAATTTAGTACTGGACTTGCTGTTTGTCGCTGTGTTCCGTTGGGGTGTGGGTGGTGCTGCCATGGCCACCCTGATCTCTCAGGCTGTCAGCGCCGGGTTGGTACTTCTGTCCCTGACCAGGACAACAGAAATGTACCGGCTTACCATACGAAAAATCCGGTTTCATGGCACGATCCTGAAAAATATGATATGCATCGGGTTCCCTGCCGGGATGCAGTCGGTTATGTCTTCCATTTCAAATATCCTGATTCAATCCAGCATCAACACGCTCGGCACCGATACGGTAGCTGCATGGACTGCTTATGGAAAAATTGACGGGTTATTCTGGATGGTGATGGGGGCGTTTGGCGTCGCGATCACGACGTTTGCCGGGCAGAACTTTGGCGCGCAGAAATATGACCGTGTCCGCAAAAGTATCCGTACCTGCATGCTGATGGCCTTTGCCGCCGCAGTGGGGATGTCAGGAATCGTCCTGCTTGCCGGAAGATATGTCCTGATGCTCTTTACGTCGGATGAAGGCGTCATAGAGATCGGTTTGCGGGCAATGTGGATTATGGCACCGTTTTATTTTACTTATGTGGTCACGGAAATATTAGCCGGAGCAGTCCGCGGTATGGGAGATGCTTTGATACCCATGCTGATGTCTTGTTTGGGATTATGTGTCCTGCGTGTTGTCTGGATTCTTACCGTAGTACCGCATTATGGAACGTTGGAGTCGATTATTATCGGGTATCCCATTGCATGGGCAACGACTTCTTTGATGTTCCTGGTTTATTATTTGCAGGGCGGATGGCTGAAACGGTGCAAGAAAAAGGCAGGGCATCCGGATACGGTAGGATAAGTACGGTGGAATCATGGAGCTTTTAGCGAACCCCTCCCGGCACGCGGCCCCGCCATCCCGGCCCCGTGAGGCCGGGATGGCGGGCGAAGCCCGCAGGACGATTCGTAGGAACGAATCGTCTGTGGCGGGGCCGCGGCCGGGAGGGGCGGAGAAAACGGAGGTGCAGCATGAAGATTGGTCCTAGAAAATGGCTCACAACCTTAGCTAGCCTGATGGAAATCCTGATTTCCGCAATTGTTTTGATCGCAGTTGTAGTGGCAGCAATCGATTTGGTGACGGAACTTGGTATTCTGGAGGGCAACCTGCTGTCCCCTGAAAATTTTGATACCTTTTTAGCGCATGCGCTCAGCCTGGTAATTGGGGTCGAGTTTATCAAGATGCTGATCAAACATACCCCAGGGGCGGCAATCGAAGTGTTGATGTATGCCATTGCGCGGCAGTTGATCGTGGAACATACCACGACCTTTGAAACGCTGGT
Source organism: uncultured Clostridia bacterium (assembly GCA_944381295.1). Lineage (GTDB taxonomy): Bacteria > Bacillota > Clostridia > Oscillospirales > Acutalibacteraceae > CALWKP01. The sequence continues at coordinate 4,448 of CALWKP010000290.1, forward strand.
GGGAATCCTGGCAATTGCAAGTGTGTTTGCGATCCGGAAATTCCTGTTTATCCGTTCGTTTGACGAAACGGAACGCCATGTATTCCCTGCGGATAAAAAGATCCGGCGGGTCAATCTGTTGACCATGGTAAACATTCCGGGCCCGTCAGACAGTACGGTAGGAGAGGTCCTGCGCAAGCAGTTGGAAGTACGCGGCGAAGAAGTAGTAGAGGGAGCGAAGGTGACATTTCATAATGCGTCGCTGCGCGTAGCGGAAATGAAAGATGGAAAAATCGAAATGGTGGAAGTTCTGCCGATGCGAGAAATGTAAAAAAATACAGAAAAACGAATTTTTATGAATAAAAATTCAAAAAAGTAGAGACAATTTGCGTAAAACGGTGTATACTGGAAGAAATCTTGGAAAGGGGCGTTTGTTATGCCGGTCAATTTACGTGGGAAAAATTTTTTGAAACTTCTGGATTTTTCTTCCCAGGAAATCCGTTATTTGTTGGATCTCTCGCGGGAATTTAAAAATATGAAGCGCAACGGAGTTCCCCATCGATGGTTGGAAGGAAAAAATATTGTACTGCTGTTTGAAAAGACATCAACGCGTACCCGCTGTGCGTTTGAAGTGGCGGGAATGGATTTAGGGTTAGGAGTAACGTACCTGGACCCTGGAAGCTCGCAGATGGGGAAAAAAGAAAGCATCCGGGATACCGCGCGGGTCCTGGGGCGCATGTATGATGGGATTGAATACCGTGGATTCAGCCAGGATCTGGTTCAGGAACTGGCGGATTATGCGGGAGTCCCGGTTTGGAATGGCCTCACGGACCAATTCCATCCGACACAGATGCTGGCGGATCTTTTGACGATCGAAGAAAAATTCGGACGGCTGAAAGGGCTGAATTTTACCTATTTTGGAGATGCCAGGAACAATATGGGCAATTCCCTGATGGTGGCATGTGCGAAAATGGGATTGAATTTCACCGCGTGCGCACCGAAAGAGCTGTTCCCTGCGGAAGACCTGGTGCAGACCGCCCGGGATATCGCCAAAGAGAATGGTTGCACAGTAACCTTGACAGAAGATATTACACAGGGTGCGAGCGGAGCGGATATTATTTATACGGATATCTGGGTGTCGATGGGAGAGCCGGATTCGGTTTGGGAAACGAGGATTAAACTGCTTTCGCCGTATCAGGTGAACAGTCGGATCATGGATATGGCTGCGCCGGACGCAGTATTTATGCATTGCCTGCCGTCATTCCACGATACGAATACAACGATTGGTGCGGAAATTGCGGAAAAATTCGGGATTCCGGAGATGGAAGTAACGGACGAAGTGTTTGAGTCAAAACGCAGTGTGGTATTTGATGAAGCGGAAAATAGAATGCATACGATTAAGGCCGTTATTTACGCTACATTATGTTAAATTTAGATAAAAAAACAAAGAAGGTATCTTCTTTATTGTTGACAAAAAGAATGATATCTGTTATGGTAAAATTACTTTCAATATCTGAGGAGGATTTTTATGATTCCTAATCGTAGCATTGCTCTTTGTGTGGTCCTTACCATCATCACCTGCGGCATTTATGGATGGTACTGGCTGTATTGTCTGGCACAGGACATTGATACAGCAGCAAACCGTCCTGGTGATGTTTCCCCGGCGCTCCTGGTAGTTCTGACGATTATCACCTGCGGTATCTATGGATGGATATGGGCGTATCAGTCTGCTGGCAAGCTCAATGAGGCGAAGGCCCTGCGTGGGATGCCCACAGATAGCAATAATAATATTATTTATTTGGTTTTATGCATCCTTGGATTCTCCATTATTACCTGGGCGCTGATGCAGAATGAACTGAATTCGATGTCGAATTCCGGCCAGAGCACTCAAATGTAATGCTGAAACGGGCGTTGCGCGTCTGTATCGCAGCGATCGTGATTTTGATGGCTTGTGCGGTGGGAGTAGCACTGTCACGCGCAGGGTTTGGAATTCCTTGTATGTTCCATTTGATTACAGGGTTAGATTGTCCTGGCTGCGGAATAACACGTATGTTAGGGGCCTTGGCGGAATTTGACCTGGAGAGTGCTTTCCGGGCAAATGCAGGATTGCTGATATGGTCCCCCGTACTGGTGACTTTTGCGGTGTGGATGACGGTGGATTACATACGGCTTGGCAGAAAACGGCCAACAAAAACACAAAATATCCTGCTTTATGCAAGTATCGTGTTTTTGGCAGTATTTGCGGTGTTTCGGAATCTTCCATGGTACCCATTTGGATAACAGAACAGCGAGAAAAAAGCGGTGCAGGTCCCTGCGCCGCTTTTGCACATTTGACAGGAAGTATTTTGTGAAGGTTGAACCCGGTACAACGAATGCGTCATGGAAAGCTCGTGGGAATCGTGATAAAATAAGCCCAAACATCCGAAGGAGGAGTAGAGATGCAGTTTTTATCCGAAAACCTGAAAAAGTACCGGATTATGAAGGGTTTAACGCAGGAAGATATTGCGGAATACTTGCATGTTACCCCACAGAGTGTTTCTAAATGGGAGAGAGGAGAATGTTATCCGGATATTACATTTCTTCCGGCTTTGGCAAATATTCTGGAAACGAGCGTAGATTTGCTTCTAGGAATGGATACGATCCGCGCAGAAGAAACCCGATACCGCATTCACCAGACAGCGCATGAATTTATGAGGAATGGCGATTATTCATCGGCAGAAAAGGTCTACCGGGATGCGCTGCTGATCTATCCCAATAAGCCTGGAATGATTCTCGGGCTGGCGGAAGTACTGGCGCTCCGGGGGGAGTCTGAAGAAGCGATACGTCTAATGGAAAGAGGGCTTCCTGTTTCGATCAACGAAAAGCAGAAAGCGACTGTCCGGGCGGTGCTGTGTTTTCTGTATGCAAAGTGCGGGCGGATGGAAGAGGCGAATACTCTGGCGGCGACACTGCCGCACATTCGGGAAAGCCGTGAAATGATACAGCCGTTGCTGGAAAAAGGGATGGAGGAAGGCGAGATCGATCAGCAAATTAGAAAAATAATACAAGGCTGACAAGGCTGAAGCCTTGACCATTGCCGGGCAGCGCAGCCGGGAGAAGGAAACGACCTGAGTGACTGCCCGGTAGTAACGACAAACTCCCGCAAGGCTTTCACAAGGCTAAAGCCTTGACCATTGCCGGGCAGCGCAGCCGGGAGAAAGGAAAAACCTGA
>CALWKP010000291.1 GCA_944381295.1 uncultured Clostridia bacterium
AAGCGCAGGCAAAAACAACTTCTGCATCCATTATTATTCCTATACCGGCCAGGCACAGGACGGCGATATGATCCTGAACGATGTCGGGGCGATGTGGGACGGCCACATGACGGACGTTTCGCGCGGCTGGCCGTGCAACGGCAAGTTCTCTGACAAACAGAAGCTGATCTATGAATGTGTCTACGCGACCTCGAACCACATGTTTGAGACCATCAAACCGGGGATGCTGATGAAAGACGTTGACGGGAATATCCGCCGCTATAACTACGAACGCCTGAAAGATGCGGGGATCGTCGACAAATGGGAAGATATCGGCAAGTACATGTGGCACGGCGGAGCACACCATGTCGGCTATGACGTCCACGACGAAGTCCTGACTCCGGAAGTGATCGCGCCGGGTATGGTATTCTGTGTCGATATCGGCGTTTATCATGAAGAATGGGGCATTGGCTTCCGTCTGGAAGACAACTGCCTTGTCACCGAGGACGGCTGTGTAAACCTCTCGGTCAAGACTCCGCGCAGCATCGAAGAGATCGAGGACGAAATGAAGCGTTGAAGCTTCTTTTGACTAACATTTCCAACAAGTCTTTATCACATATTCTTTTATAAAAGCATGACCGCCGCATGGGGTGTAACCGATGCGGCGGTCATGCTTTTTGCAACTTGTAGAAAAAAGAGGGAAGAGTCAAATTACACCAATGGTAAAACCATTTCAGGGAACATCTCGTTAGAGTTCCCCACGCAGAAACAGTCCCACAGACTGTTTCTACTCCCCTTTTGAGCTTTTTCTCAGGAACAGGTGTTCCTCCCGTTGCGGCGATCGACCAAAAGGGGACGAAAATTTTAGGCTATAAAAGGTTTTGTATAATTTTTTCGTCTGGTGGACTTTGTCGACAGCCTGATATTATTTTTAGATTGTATTAAAAATCACCCTATTATTGCAAGAATTTCTTAATAAAAAGCAATGTCTTTCATTTTTTTAAACGTAAAAATCGCTGTAGAGTTTTTACTCCACAGCGATCGAATCTTTTACTATCTCTGTTTCTGTCTATGTGGGATATATAACCGTTGTCCCATCATTTCGTACGATAACAAGAACTTACCGTCTCAGGCGCAAGGATTCTGCCTTGTCAGGACAGCCTTCCCTTGAAATCCTGATAGCCAAATTCCTTGACTACCTGACAGTTCCCATTCTTGTCCCGCCGGACGATCGACGGCAGCGGCATCCCATTGAACGTGTTCGTCTTGACCATCGTATACAGCGCCATATCCTCAAAAATTACCTGGTCCCCCGGTCTCAGCGGAACATCAAACGAGTAATCGCCGATCACATCACCCGCCAGACAGGTCGGCCCGGCCAGGCGGCAGGTGTATGCCTTTTCCCCGGGCTGTCCACTCCCGCGCACCGGCGGACGGTACGGCATTTCCAGCACGTCCGGCATATGGCATGCCGCGGACGTGTCAAGAATCGCAATCTCTATCCCGTTTTTCACGGTTTCCAAGACTTCCGCGACCAGAAACCCCGCGTTCAGGACCACCGCCTCGCCCGGCTCAAGATAGACCTCCACCGGATACCGTTGCTTCAGTTCCCGGATCACCCGCACCAGCCGCGGAATATCATACCCTTCCCGGGTGATGTGATGCCCGCCGCCGAGATTCAGCCAGCGAATCCCGCGCAGATACCGCCCAAATTTTTCCTCAAACGCCGCAACAGTCGTTTCCAGCGCATCGGAATCCTGTTCGCAAAGCGTGTGAAAATGAAACCCGTCCAAATACCCCAGGATCTTTTCGTCGAACTGTGCCAGCGTCGTCCCAAGCCGCGAGCCCGGTGCGCATGGGTCATAGATCGCGTGCCCTTCCTGTGTGGAACATTCCGGGTTCACCCGCAGCCCAACCGATTTCCCCGCAGCTTTCGCCTGCGGCGCAAATTTCCGGACCTGCGCGGGCGAATTGAACACGATATGGTCTGCATACCGCAAAATCCAGGGAAATTCCTCCTCCCGGTAGGCGGGCGAAAAAACGTGCGTTTCCTTGCCGAATTCTTCCTTGCCAAGACGCGCCTCATAACACCCGCTCGCGGTGCTCCCGTCCAGATATTCCCGCAGCAGCGGATACATGCTGTACATGGAAAACGCCTTCTGTGCCAGCAGGATTTTACAACCCGCCTCCTGCGCCACATCCCGCAGGATTTTCAGGTTGCGTTCCACCAGCGCTTCATCCACCAGAAAATACGGCGTGCGCAGTGCGCTCTTCCCCGGCATCATTAATCCACCAGCACCGGATCGTGGGATTCCTTCCACGGCAGTCCCCAACGGTTCAGCGCATCCATGAACGGGTCCGGATCAAATTCTTCCACGTTGAACACGCCCGGTTTTCTCCAGGTGCCATTCATCACCAGCATCGCCCCGATCATTGCCGGAACGCCTGTCGTATAAGAGATCGCCTGTGACCCTACTTCGCGATAGCATTCCTGATGGTCACAGATATTGTAGAGGTAGTAATTTTTTTCCTTGCCGTCCTTTTTGCCGCGGAAAATACATCCAATATTCGTTTTCCCGACTGTGCGCGGACCAAGCGATGCCGGATCAGGCAGCACTGCCTTCAAGAATTGCAGCGGCACGATCTCTTTACCTTCGTACAGGATCGGCTCGATCGACGTCATCCCTACGTTTTCCAAACATTTCAGGTGGGTCAGGTAGCTCTGTCCAAACGTCATGAAAAAGCGAATCCGTTTGATTCCCGGGATGTTCAGCGCCAGAGATTCCAGTTCCTCGTGGTGCAGCAGGTACATGTCCTTTTTGCCCACGCCTTCAAAATCGTATTCCCGTTTGATCTCCATCGGCTCGGTCTCTACCCAGTGACCGTCCTCCCAATAGGACCCTTTTGCGGATACCTCACGGATGTTGATTTCCGGGTTGAAATTCGTCGCGAACGGACCCCCGTGGTCGCCGCCGTTGCCGTCCAGGATGTCGATATAATTGATCTCATCAAACTCATGCTTGAGCGCATATGCGGAAAACACGCCGGTCACACCGGGGTCGAACCCGCTCCCGAGGACTGCGGTGATCCCCGCGTCACGGAATCTGTCACGGTACGCCCACTGCCATTTGTATTCAAATTTTGCGGTATCCTCCGGCTCATAGTTCGCCGTATCAATGTA
>CALWKP010000292.1 GCA_944381295.1 uncultured Clostridia bacterium
TTTTGATGACGCTTCTAGCGCCATCTCTTGGACAGTAATGCGTCATCGCAGCAACCGCAAAAGCTTTGCATTCATTTACGAACGTGATGGCCTAAAAATCAACTTGAAGTGTGAACCCATGGAGGCAGAATTCCTGCGCAGTATTTATCAGTGCATACACCCTGGATATCATATGAACCATACTCACTGGAATACCATAGATCTTTCCGGAGATGTTCCGGAACAAGAACTTTTCGGTATGATTCAACAAAGTTATACTCTTACTCTTCCTAAAAAATCTTTTCGCTCTCCGAATAATTAGAAGATCGAATCTGATTCCAATCACTGTTTTTTACGATTTTAGAAAGGGTGATATTTATGGATTTTTCTGTAACAGAAAGTTTAGCTGCATGGGAAGCGAATGCCGAATTTTGGGATACACAAATGGGAGATAACTCCAATCGTTTTCACCGAGAAGTCGTTCGTCCAAAAGTCAGTCAGCTATTAAACGTTCAGGCATCCGATTTTGTTTTGGACATTGCTTGTGGAAACGGTAATTATTCCGCTTACATGGCAGCGCAAGGTGCTGATGTGGTTGCGTTTGATTATAGTGAAACTATGATTCTCCTTGCAAAAAAACGACAAGGGAATTATTTGGATAAGATTGAGTTTTGCGTAGCAGACGCAACCTGTCCGGAAAGCCTTTACAAACTGAAAAGAAACCGAAAATTTACCAAAGCTGTTTCTAATATGGCCATTATGGATATTACGGACATCCGCTGTTTATGGAAGTGCGTCTATGATCTGCTGGAAAAGGATGGTATTTTTGTATTTGCCACACAGCATCCCTGTTTTGTCACACTGACCGACCAGTATCTGACTTCCCACAGCTATTATGGGGATGCGATAGCCGGTCAGCCACAAAAACAATGTTACTACCATCGGTCTCTGCAACAGATTTTTAACCTATGTTTTGAAGCCGGGTTTATCATCGACGGGTTCTACGAAGAGGCATATGGAATCAAAGAAATTCCGGATATTATTATTGTTCGTGCCCGAAAATCTAGCAGTCTTATGGACCATTTTCTCTGACAAACCTTATTTCATAGCCTTTAAAGTATAAGTTTGCCCCCAACTGCGAAGGATTTCCACAGCTATAAAACCTCCTGCTTTCAATGCCTGAATTTCATGGGGAACTGTTAATGGGGTATCGTAATGATAAAATTCATCATCTTCGATTCCTTGCCGTTTTTTGAGAGATTGCAACTCCTCCCTATGAAATTTCTCTTCTTCCTCAGACATAGAGAAATAGTCGGTAAGAAGAAAATAACCATCTGGCTTTAGAGCATTATATAGTTTCGCATAAAGAGGGATCTTTTGCTCTTTCGTAAAATGATGCAAAGACTCCACAGAAACCGCTGCATCATAAAAATGGTTCTCAAAGGGCACCTCAAAATAAGAACCCGTAATGAGAGTAATATTTTTACCAGAAAATTTCTTTTTGAGACTTTCCAGCATTCCTGGAGCAAGATCGATTCCTGTAATCTCAGCAAAAAGATTCCTTTTCAAATATTCTTCAAGTTCCAGACCTGTACCACAGCCTAAATCAAGGATCCGTACGCCTGATTTTTCCGGAAGACATTCTGCTGTATACGGGTAAAACATTTCTGCACCCTCTATACATTCCAATTGATGTCTGTCATACTCGTTTAAACGAGCATCAAAAAATTCCCCCATTTTTTCCAACATAATATTCCCTCATCCGCAAGCAGGCTCCTAGGAATCCTAGGAGCCTGCTGATTTTTATCAATCATATTGAGATCGACAGATTATCCATACAAACTCCGCCACGAAATGCGATCAACTGATTTCTACTAGTTTCTCTTTTTCATGACATTTTGTATGTTTTGATGGCTTCTTTTATATCCATTCATCATCGTCATCGTCAGGATTTCGTTTCATTAGGACATTTTTTTCATAATTTGCCCAATGGCGCCCCCGCATTTTCGCCGCGCGTGGCTCTCTGGGATGCAATTCGTAACGCACCAGCCATTCCGGCCGGATTTCTTCCAACACCGCCTGCGGAATATAATATTGCCGGGGAGATCGCTGCGTTTTCAGATTCTGAATAATTCTATCCAGGACCTTCTGCGTAAATTCCTGATCCCCATCCCCTTTTACCGAAGCATCGATCTGTCGGTAGTCTCCGGGTTTTGTTAATTTGATCGCTTCCATAAAATCTGCCCAGACTGGGTATTCCGTCAATTTTACGAATTCATCCGGTACTTTCAGAACCAGTTTCACACTGGTGGATACACGTCCATTGGTACATTTTTTGTGAAATCGCAAGCTGCCAAAAATCGGGCTTTCACATTTCAGCCCTAACATATCCACCAAAGCTGTATATGCCCGGTAAAAACTTTGGCTCTTATAGGCACGATAAACTTTTCCCGATTTCAGAATTTTCAGCACTGCCATGGATTGATAAGTGATTATTGTGATAGGTCTTCCCCCCTCTGTACTTTCATCACGGCCCAGTCAAATAAAAATGTATCGCTTCGGCCAATCCCCACTGGCCTAATAAGGTACTTCCTCAAAAGCTTCTCTTCATCAAACCCTGTTCCATGATAATAGGCATCCGCAATCCCGCCCGCAATACATCCTACGGTATCGGTATCACAGCGGATACTGAACACGTTCCGAATACACTCTTCCCACGATTCACTTTCCAGAAAGCAGCGTAATGCTAACGGAATCGTTCCCATACTTGTAATGTCAAATTTCGAAAACGGTCTTCTCAACGAAAGAGGCTTTCTTAAACTATAATGGAAAGTCTTTTGCACATACTTCTGAATCTCTTTTTTATCGTATCCCTTCCGTGCCAGAAAAATACAAGATGCCGTTGCAACAGCGCCCTTTACCCCTTCCGGATGGTTATGCGTACAAACCGCACTTTTTTCCGCTTCCCTGACAACTTCTTCGATCGTTTCATAATATTGCCCGATAAAACTTACGCGCATCGCCGCGCCGTTCCCATAACTATTATACCCTCTTTCCGAATAGGAATCCAGCCAATGTTTAAACATGACTCCATATCCTACTCCCGGATATTTCCGCCCAAACATCCCATAAGCTTTGGAGTACGGCAACGATTTTAGAATCGCATATTTGGTCGCTATCGTCATTACCGTATCATCCGTAAAGAAACAACCGCCTGTAAAAATCTGTTCTTTCCGATGATCAAATCCTTGCGGTCTGCTGAATTCAAACCGGGACCCTGCTATATCTCCTAAAATCGCTCCATACATTCTTGCTCTCCTACTTTCAGGCTGCACCCGACAGCCTGACTTTCCAGTTTCTTCGCCGGACAACTTCTTCCTATAAGTGTCAGCTTCTTTCATTATAGTAAAAAAATCCTGTTTTTACAACCCCATGCTTTCGTCTCTCATTCCCATAATGTATCTTGCA
>CALWKP010000293.1 GCA_944381295.1 uncultured Clostridia bacterium
GATACAGGCAATCGACAGCATTTTACTGTCAGCCTCATCATCCAGCCCCTTTTGAAGCTGGCGGTCCAAATCTGGATGAATCCAGTGGAATTCCATCTGCTCCAATGTTGCGCCGGCCTTGATCTCTTTTTTTAGGGTTAGGAATTCATGGTCGTGCGGTACCAGCGAAAGCCCTTGTTTCACAGCATTTAACGCTCCCTGTTTATCGCCAAAATAACTGCGCAGTTTCCCCACCTGAAGCCATATCCATGGATAGCTTGGCTCCTCTTCTGCGCCTTTTTCCGCATATTCCAAAGCTTCTTCCAACCTGCCGCAGTACATCAATGCCACAGAATAGCGGTAATACCACATTCCGCAACCTGCTGCATTTTTTTCTGAATCGTGCATCCATTGGACGGCACGGTAATAGTATTCATACTCGTCAATGTTCAGGCAGGCGTAGGCATACCATAAAGCGATCTGCAAATCCCGACGCGCCTGTTTTTCGGTGAAGCGTCCTTCTTTTACTCCGTTTTCTACGAATTTTGTGAGATCATGAAACATCTGATGAAAGTAACCGCTGCTCCCCTCGTCCAAGGAAGCCAGATGGTCAATATCATTCTGGCTGAGAAGGGAACCTGTTTCCTCATAGATTTCTGGTTCGGATTCGTCCACGTCCAGCAGCGGAACATATCCGACATCTCGACGGAATGTGTGGAAATGCGCCCAAGACAGGTCACTTTCCTGAAAAAACTCCTGTGCAGCATGTAAAACAGCAGCCAAATCCCAAGCGATAAAATCCAGATATCCATGATACAAACCAGTTGCCCCACCCAGGAAGGTCACAGCATCTTCCCCGGCCTTGTTTAGGACAGCCTCTTGCAGTGCCTCCCGAAAGTTCAGGATAGTTTTCTCTCTTTCCTCACTGGGAAAACCAGCAAGTGGATATACAAGAAATCCCGCTGCAATGCCGTCCTGGTGATATTCATCCACTACATCGCTTCGAACCGTCAGGTAGTCGTTGAGGAGTACCGGGAGGCGGGAAATCCCGGTAAAGATATCCAGTCGCCAATCGGCTTCCGGATCCTGATCGGGTTCCAGTTCATAGGCCAGATAGCTGTTTTCCAAATAGTCACCGCCATCTTGCCAAAGAACAAAGCCCATTTTCTGAAGTGTTTCCGGAAGGTTAGAAAGGAGGATGAATGGTTTGTCTTTTGGCTCTGCATAGACATCAAAGCCGCCGATCAAAGCAATTGAGGAAATTTCTCCCAATACATGATGGAGCAGAGAGGAGAACATCGAATAAGCTTTGTTCGGATGTTGTTGCAGCAGTGGCAGCAGCTTTTCGCAGAAGAGGGTCAAAGAAACCAGATCGCTTTCTGATTTTTCGATCCATACCCATACATCTTCCGCCCGGACCTCGATTTCATCCACCCTGAGAGTAAATTCCTGAGTAGGCTGGTGTCCTATCCGAATGTCCCAGTGTTCCAATACGGATTGGGGAGCATGACGCTGGAAATACACCAAAGGGAATAAGCGGGAACGGTGTCCATCCGGGCTGAGAAGCAGCTCACATTTTCCTTTGTGGAAGCCAAGCTCAAAAGTGGTATCACCCAAGGCAAGTTTCAGGGCGTCGCCACATTTTTCCATCAATTCTTCACGATGCTCCTGCATTTTGCCGGCGCCGATCCTCTGACGCAGTTCGGCTTCTATTTTACAAAAGGCGGTCCATGCGTCCTGCATTCTCTCCAGGAAGTTTTTTTCAAACTTCGGCAGCGCTAAACAGCTTCGGCAGTCGTCGATGTATTCCTGGGTGTCCTTATCACCAGGACGCGCGTCCAGCGCTTGTTCAAAATAATGGAGAGCTTTTCCTTCCTGGCCTAGATAGTAATACGCATAGGCCAGCCGAAAATTCCAGTTATGATCTCCCTGAAAATATTCTTCATGCGGCTTTAAGAGCGCAACCGACTTCTCCAACAAATCCGTATCTCCGAGATCCGCCGCATGATTATAGGCACGTGCCAGTTCACTGTCTAACTCTGGAGTGCGTTCTTGCGCTGGAATCGCTTCAATAGCGTCAATGATTTTCTGAGGATCATCATTTTCTATCCAGATCTGACATTGTTCCAGTAAGGTCATAGTGAGCTTTCCTCCTTGCTGTTTTCTTTTTCCAGAAATCTTCCATCATAAGGCATGTAAAATTGTTTTTATTTTAGCATTCATTTTAGGTAAAATGAAGCAACATGAAGAAGATTTTTTCTGAATTTATTGTGAACTTGTTGAAAAGTCTCCATTTTCTGTATCGGGATATGCAACAATGATTTTCTGTTTCCGTTGGGCATAGCGTAAAGTAGCAGCAGCTCCGCCCCAATCGTGGAGGACATAAGCGACAATGACGTCGGATTGTTGCACCATCCATTCATTTCTTTTAGGTATGGCAAAGCGCGGAGGGACAGATTCCAAAGGTGGATATATTGTAAAATCGTATGGAGAAAGGTCGCCGGAAAAATTTAGATAAGGCAAGACAAGGGCAGATTTGATATGTGGGTATGTCGTTTTCCATCCGTTGATGACAGTGGCAGATAATTGATCAAAATGTCCATATCCGCCCAAATAGAAAGTATCTGCGCCGTTTTTGATCAAAGCTGAAATGATGGAAGTTAGCCAAAGGGTTACTTTATCCGGCTGAACAATTTGACTATGACCGCAAAATGTTACCTTCATATTCTGATCACGCTCCAATATAGTGATTATAATCACTATAATAAATTCTGGCAAGCCCCATATAATAAGGAAAAATGAGGTGATGCTATGCCGATTTCCTTTCGACCAATGCGGCAGTACATGCAAAAGCATCATATCTCGTTTTATCGCTTGGCAAATGAAGGCGTTGATGCGCAGACTTTACAGAGAATTCGGCACGATAAGCCGATTACGACGGAAACTCTTGGGAGACTATGCGGGATTATGAAATGCCAGCCGGGGGATTTAATCGAATATATTTACGAGGATGAAGATATGCATGTATGAAGAAGAA
>CALWKP010000294.1 GCA_944381295.1 uncultured Clostridia bacterium
GATCGAATGGGCTCGTTCAGAAGGCAACCCGGTTGCCGAACTGCTGTCAACAATGCTGCCGGAGGCAATGGCAGAAGCGGGCCTGGAACTGAAAGCGACCACGATGGATTTCCCGACTCTTCGGGCAGCTATCGACCACACCGGAGACAAGATTTACAATATGTATAACCTTGCAAACGGTTTTGCGATGGAACCTTCCCCGTGGTATTATTTCTCTTCCGATCCAGTATGGATGCAGGCTGGCTATAACAGTAACTGGATTGCTGATGAAGAGCTGAATAATGCCGCTGCAGCGCTCAAATCGATCCCTTATGAAGATACGGAAGCGTGGCTGTCAGGCTGGCAGAACCTTATGAAGGTCTGGAACGAGAAACTGCCGGACATCCCGCTGTATTCCGACGAGTATCATGATTTCTATTTGCCGAGAGTGAAGGGATGGAAATCGACCTCCGTTTGGGAGTGGTCCAACGCCATTCTTGACGCCTGGGTGGTAGATTAAGAGCTGATATCCGGCGGAACCTGCGCGGTGCGGGTTCCGCCGCCTTATCATTTTCCGGCAGACTGGAGTTTTGCCGCTCACATTATGAAACGGAGGAAAGGTGAATGGGAAAAGGAAGATACCTCCTCAAACGATTGATTTATATCGTTTTTGTGTTCTTTATCATTTCGATCCTGATGTTTGCGATTTATAAAGCGATGCCCGGCGATCCGGTTACGATTATGTTGGGCGACATTAAATCCAGCATGAAACCGGATGCCTATCAGGCACTGTATCATCAGACGGAGCAGCGTTTGGGCTTGGATAAGCCGGTGTTTGTGCAGTATTTTATCTGGATGGGCAATATGCTGACGGGAAACTTTGGATATTCGACCCAGTATCAGAAAGAAGTTATCCAGATTATCGGTGCCCCGATGACAAATACTGTTCTGCTGAACATCCTGACGATGGTTGTGGTATTCTTGATCTCGGTCCCGCTTGGTATCGTAACCGCTGTGCGGAAAAACGGTATTTTTGATAAAGCGGTGCAGGTGCTCACGATCGTAGGATACAGTATTCCAAGCTTTATCATTGCACTTCTTGCAATTTTTGCTTTTGCAGTCAAAATCCCCATTTTCCCGATCAGCGGCGTCAAAACGGCTGGTCTGGATGCCGGAGGAATCCAGGGGGCGCTGGATATGTTATGGCATATGGCGCTTCCGGTGTTGGTAATGTCGGTATCCGGTATCGGTGGAATTACACGCTATGTTCGTGCGTCCATGATCGACGTGCTGCGTATGGACTATATCAAGACTGCACGTGCGAAAGGCTTGCGCGAAAAGACGGTGATCTATATCCATGCGTTCCGCAACGCATTGATTCCGGTTGTAACCATCACGACCTGGTGGATTATCGGGCTGTTTGGTGGTTCCATCGTCATTGAGTCCGTATTTCTGTGGCCAGGTCTTGGCAAAATGTTGATTGATGGTCTGATGCAGCGTGATTTTGCAGTAGTACTCACCATGCAGATGTTCTATGTAGTTCTGTCGTTGGCCGGAAACGTTCTGATGGATATTACCTATACGCTGGTGGACCCAAGGGTCCGTCTCGAAAATTAAAGGGGGGAACCGCATGCCGAAAAATAAAAAAGACACTTCACGCCGTTCGATGATGTCAAAAGCCGCGCAGCGCATGGTAATGGGTGGGCTTCCTCAGGAAGAGGAGGAAGTTCTTCAGAGCCCCCTGCAAATGGTAGTCCGGTCCTTCCTCAAAGATAAAGTCGCAATGACGGGCATCGTGTTGTTTGTGGTGATTTTTCTTTGCTGTGTAATCCTTCCCTTCTTTTTCCCAATTGACATGTATTATCAGGATGTGACGCAGGCAAATGTTGCTCCTGGGTTCAATATGCTGAATGTTCCTTCTAAACTGAAAGGGAATGCGCAAGATATTTCCGTAGGAAGTACGTTTTCCGTGGGGCTGGATCAGGATGGCAATGTTTATGAATGGGGGACTTTCCCTACAACAAAGCTGAAAAATATTCCAAGTTCCAGTGAAACAGGAAAATTAACACAGATTTCCGCTGGCCTTGACCACATTGTAGCGGTCAACGAGGATGGGCAGATTTTTACCTGGGGAAATGACCGTATGGGCCTTGATGCCATCCCGATGGAACTGCGCAGCGGCGGGAATCATATTAAGCAGGTTCAAGCCGGTTATCAGATTTCCCTTGCTTTGACGGAAGAAGGGGAGATGTATAACTGGGGCAGCGATTATCTTCTGGGGATTACGTATCCGGAAGGGGTACAGGGCAACATTGATAAGTTCGCTGCCAGTACCAGTATTGTTATGGTCCTCACAAAAGACGGCGAGGTTGTGCCGTTGACCAATAAAACATCCGCCTACACGAATATTCCTGAAGAAATTCAGGGCCAGGTGGTGGATCTTGCTCTGTCCGATGAGAGCGCTGCTGCCGTTACTACGGATGGCCGAGTAATTACCTGGGGGAATAATATTAAGAAAACGATGAATGTCCCGGAAGAAATTCAGGGAAAAGTAGCGTCGATTTCCGCAGGGCGTTACCATTATACCGCAATTCTTCAGGACGGCTCCCTTTATAGTTGGGGAGATAATACCCATGGGCAATCCAGTGCCCCGGCAGTTGGAGAAACTATTTCTGAAGTAGATGCCGGCTATTATGCTAACTATGTCATTACCGAAAGCGGAAAAGTAGTCTCCTGGGGCCTGAAAGGGTATCTCATGGGTACCGATGCTT
>CALWKP010000295.1 GCA_944381295.1 uncultured Clostridia bacterium
AGTGTGAAGAGAAAAACCCCTGGATCACTCCGGAAAGCTGGCTGATTCCTACTGGTGTGACCTTCCCGGTAGAACTTGGGGAATATTCGGTCAAGGCGGTCATGTACGACATTGCGGTGCCCGGATACAACGGCGGACGCAACGCGCTGCATTTGTTTGATTTAGACACCGTGGACGACAGCATCGTGACAGACGGGATTTCGTTTGACAAATCCGATATTCCGCACAACCTGACGCTGTTCCTGTACCCCGACGACAGCGATAAAGCCGGACGGCTGCTGCGCGTCTACCAGCAATATTTCCTGGTATCGGCGACCGCGCAGCTGATTTTGAAAGAGACCGTCGAGCGCGGCTATGACATTGCCGAACTCGATAAGCATGTCGTGGTGCAAATCAACGACACCCATCCGTCCATGATTATCCCGGAACTCATCCGCCTGCTCACCGCCCGCGGCATCAGCATGGATGATGCGATCGGCATTGTCTCCCGTACCTGCGCCTATACCAATCATACCATTCTGGCGGAAGCTCTGGAAAAATGGCCGATCGATTATCTGGAGCAGGCTGCCCCGCAGATCGTGCCGATTATCCGCGAGCTTGACCGCCGTATCCAGAAAACTTATTCCGACGAGCGCGTGCAGATCATTGACGAGAAAGACCGCGTCCATATGGCGCACATGGACATTCATTACGGGTACAGCGTTAACGGCGTGGCCGCTTTGCACACGGAAATCCTGAAAAATTCCGAACTCAAGCCTTTTTACGATATCTATCCGGAAAAATTCAACAACAAGACGAATGGTATCACCTTCCGCCGCTGGCTGCTTCACTGCAATCATCCGTTGGCAGCCTGTCTGGAAAGCCTGATCGGTCCCGGTTTCCGCAAAGACGCCGCTGAACTTGAAAAGCTGATGGCTTTTGCCGACGACCCGGCAGTACTCAACCAGCTTCTGGAAATCAAGCAGCAGGCCAAGGATCGTCTGAAAAAGATGTTGGCTGACACTCAGGGGATTGTCCTGGACAGCAATTCCATTTTTGATATTCAGGTCAAGCGCCTGCACGAGTACAAACGTCAGCAGATGAACGCGCTTTACGCCATCTATAAATATCTTGAGATCAAAGCCGGGCACAAGCCTGTACGGCCCATCACGATGATTTTCGGCGCGAAGGCCGCTCCCGCCTATACCATTGCCAAAGACATCATTCATCTGATTCTTTGCCTGGGCGAACTGATCCGCAATGACCCGGATGTCCGCGACTGGCTGAACGTCGTGATGGTGGAAAACTACAACGTAACAAAGGCTGCCTGGCTGATTCCTGCCTGTGACATTTCCGAGCAGATCAGTCTGGCTTCCAAGGAAGCCTCCGGGACCGGAAACATGAAATTCATGCTGAACGGCGCCGTTACCCTTGGAACCATGGACGGCGCGAATGTCGAAATTGCGGAACTGGTTGGACCGGAAAACATTGCTATTTTCGGGAAATCCTCTGATGAGGTCATCCAGCTCTACAAGGACGGATCCTATGACCCTGCCGCAATCATCCGGAACGACCCGGAAATCGCGCGTCTGGTGGATTTCCTGCTCAGCGGCCCGATGCTCCGCATCGGGGATATGGACTGCCTGTTCCGTTTATACAAAGAACTCGCCACCAAAGACTGGTTCATGACACTTCTCGACGTCAAAGAATATATCCGCGTCAAAGAGGAGCTGTTCCGCAGCTATGAGGATCGGATGTCCTGGGCACGCAAATCTCTGGTGAACATCGCCAGGGCCGGCTTCTTCTCTTCGGACCGCACCATTGCGGAATACAACAACGATATTTGGCATCTGTGAGGGGAATAGCATGAAAGAAACTGGAATCCTTTTAGCAGTATCTTCCCTGCCCTCCGCGTGGGGGGCAGGCGATTTGGGGGATGCGGCCCTGGAATGGATCGACCTGCTGGAAGCAAACGGTGTTTCCATCTGGCAGATCCTTCCATTGAACCCCACAGGCTATGGAAACTCCCCCTATCAGCCCTACTCGTCGTTTGCGGGGGATGAACTGTATCTTAGTCTGGAACAATTTTTCCGGGAAGGACTTTTGGAGAACCTTCCGGAGCCGTTCCAGCAAGACTGCACACGTGTTGCTTATGATCAGGTACGCGCCTGGAAAGAGACCTGGCTGCGCGAAGCATGCAAAAAATTCCAGCCGGACAGCGGATATCAGGACTTTATCGCTCAGGAATGGGTACGCGATTATGCGGTATTCCGAGCATTTAAGAAAGCTAACGGCGGTGCCTGCTGGACCGAATGGCCGGCTGCACAGCGCGACTGGCCGCAGAATCCTGTGGAACCGAAAGAATTCCTGGACGAAATCGCCTATCACCTGTTCCTGCAATACCAATTCACGCGCCAGTGGGAGCGCGTCAAAACATACGCAGCAAAGCACGGCGTGCGCATCATGGGAGACGTTCCGTTCTATGTCGGCCTGGATTCGGTAGATGTATGGGCAGGACGGGACAATTTCCTGTTGGATAAAGACGGGAATCCTGCTTTTATCGCGGGAGTACCTCCGGATTATTTCAGCGCAACTGGACAACGTTGGGGAAATCCCATTTATGACTGGGAACATTTGGAGAAAAACGGATTTTCGTTCTGGATTGACCGTATCGGCTACAACCAGAAACTATTTGATATCATCCGCATCGATCATTTCCGGGCATTTGACACATTCTGGAAAATACCTGCAAGCTGCCCTACCGCCGTGGAAGGCGCATGGATTGAGGCTCCCGGATATGAAGTGATCGAAACCCTGCAAAAAAGCATCCCGAACCTGTGCCTGGCAGCGGAAGATTTGGGCGATCTGCGTCCAGAAGTAACGGTTTTAAAAGACCATTTCCATCTTCCGGGGATGAAGGTGTTGGAATTCACGATCAATTTTCAGCATGCGAGGGCTTATGATGAAGCTGCCGAGTTGGAACATGTGATCGCATACACAGGCACACACGACAACGCTACTCTGCTGGAATGGTATCGTTCTCTGCCCGCTGCACACCGCCGCAAGCTGCGCAAATGGCTGAAACGTGAGGGATTCTGCAATGGCAGTGTTCCACGCCGTATGATTGAATACACGCTGGCAGATCGCGCTGAGACTGCGATTATTCCGGCATCCGATTTCTTAGAGCTGCCAGCATCCGCGCGGATGAACATGCCGGGAACTGTAGGCTCCCCGAACTGGGAATGGCGGCTCACCTCTTTTACGCCGCTGCGTGCCGCGCTGAAACATTACCGTCCACTGATTCAGAATCGCAAAACCAAGGCGGAAACTTTGCCAGGTTAAGTCTGGACGCAGGCAAGGCGGGGCGTTGACGAAAAATTGCCTTGGTGACTCCCGAGAGTTTCAGCAAACACCCATAGAATAGAATCGAAAAGTTGCGGCAATCTAAAACAAGCTGCACCAGCAGGTACAAAACCAGAGCAAAAGCTATTTATGGGAAACTATCCCCGACTTAGCGATTGCACGGCACGAACGCATTTGCAACAGGCAGATTCTGCACGAGAAAATTGAGATGCAAATAAGAGTATTCTGCAATAAGTAGCAGACCCCGACAGGTTTGTCAACGATAAAATGAACGGCTAACGCCGTCGTTGACAAACTCGCCGGGTTCCGCTGATTCATCAATCAGGAGAGCAAAAGCAAAAAATGCTTTTGCTCTCCAAAATAGTATCTAGACGGACCTGAGGCGGGCATGTCTGGGAAGCTTGACCTGCCGGAATATAGGAGGACATTTTATGCTTGACAAGACAAAACCTGGCTGGTGGAAATCCGCCGTGATCTATCAAATTTATCCCAAAAGTTTTCAGGATTCCAACGGCGACGGTATCGGTGATCTGCCTGGCATCACCTCCCGCTTGGATTATCTGCAACAGCTCGGTATTGATGCAATCTGGTTATCGCCTATTTTTGCATCCCCGCAGATAGACAACGGCTACGACATTTCCGATTACCAGGCAATCGACCCCATGTTCGGCACTATGCATGATATGGAAGTTCTTCTTCGGGAAGCGAACGCCCGCGGAATCAGCATATTGTTGGACTTGGTATTGAATCATTCTTCCGATCAGCATCGCTGGTTCCTGGAAGCAAAAAAAAGCCGCGAGAATCCTTATCACGATTACTATATCTGGCGGGACGGCACTCCGGATACACCTCCCAATGAAATGTGTTCGGTATTTGGCGGTACTGCCTGGGAATGGGTTCCAGAGCTTGGCCAATATTATTTTCATCAATTTGCACCGCAGCAACCAGATCTCAATTGGGATAATCCTGCAGTGCGGGAAGAAATTTACCGCATGATCCGCTGGTGGATGGAAAAAGGCGTTGGGGGATTCCGTCTGGATGTCATCGATCAGATTGCAAAAGAACCTGATTTTGGCATCACGGTCAATGGGCCACATCTTCACGAATACCTGCGGGAGCTGAACGCTCAGACATTCGGAGGAACTCCTTTGGTAACAGTGGGAGAAGCCTGGGGGGCGGATGTAGAAAAAGCAAAACTGTTCAGCAATCCGGACGGCAGTGAGCTGTCTATGATTTTCCAATTTAAGCACATGGTCCTGGACCAACAGCCCGGCAAAGAAAAATGGGATATGATTCCGCTGGATCTTCTGCAGCTTAAAGAAGTCTTGGAGCACTGGCAAGAAGGGTTATACGGCTGTGGCTGGAACAGTTTGTTCTGGAATAACCACGACCTTCCTCGAATTGTGTCACGTTGGGGTGACGACGGATTCTGGCGGATACGCTCTGCAAAAATGCTTGCCACCTTACTCCATGGCATGCAGGGAACTCCCTATATTTACCAGGGAGAAGAGATTGGCATGACCAATATTCATCTGGAAATCGGCCAATACCGGGATATCGAAACGCTTAATATGTATCGGGAGCGCAAAGCCAAAGGTGTCCCGGAAAAAGAAATTATGGCGTCGATCTATGCCCGTGGCCGGGATAACGCCCGTACCCCCATGCAATGGGACGCCAGCGAACATGCCGGCTTTACCACTGCTACTCCCTGGATGCCGGTAAACAGCAATTATCCTTCTATAAATGTAGCTGAGTCTTTGGAAGACCCAGATTCCGTCTTACAATTTTACCGGACATTGATCCGTCTGCGCAAAGAATACACTGTTTTTGCAGAAGGGAAATTTCATCTGTTATTCCGCGATGACCCCAGATTATTTGTTTACGAAAGGCTTTCCACTACGGAAAATCTGTTGGTTATCTGCAATTTTTCTGCGGAACCTGCCCCCTTCCAGCTTCCGGAAGATTGGCGCGGCGCGGATCTTCTTATCAGCAATGTAAACCGTTTCCCAGAAAACATGTTACAGCCGTATGAAGCCGCAATTCTGCTGCAAAAAAACAAGGGGGCCCTTTAAATTTTTTCCTTTTACAGAGAGGTTTTCTTCTCTTTTCTGAGAATGTGAAGCGGAGTTCCCCTGCTTTCCAGTAGCTTATAACACAAAGGATTTGCATGCCATTTGCGACGTGCAAAAGAAAGGCTGAAACTTATGCATTACGAAACCTACATCTTTGACCTGTATGGGACTCTGGTAGACATCCATACAGACGAAACCCTGCCGGAACTTTGGGAAAAATTATCCTTGTTTTTCGGCTATTATGGGGCTTTTTATCAGCCGGAAGAATTACAGACTTCTTTCCAACAAGTCGTTGAGTCTATGGAATCCGGTCAAGCGCGCCTGCGTACAGATTCTCATGAAGCTTTCCCGGAAATTCAAATAGAAAATGTTTTTCAACAGCTTTTTGTTCAGAAAAACATTCAGGCAAGTGAAGAACTTTCCACACATACCGCTCAATTTTTCCGTGTGTTGTCCACGGAATATGTCCGGCTCTACGATGGCGTTGCACCAATGCTGCAATCCCTCAAAGATGATGGAAAAAGAGTCTATTTACTTTCCAACGCGCAAAGAGTTTTTACCGAATATGAGGTACGTGCTTTGGGAATCTTCCCCTATTTCGACGGCATCTTTCTCTCCTCGGATCACGGATGTAAAAAGCCGGATCTTCTGTTCTTCACAAAGCTGCTTGACACATTCCATATTCCGCGTGAAACAGCTGTCATGATCGGGAATGACGGCATCTGTGACATTCAAGGCGCTAAAAACGCCGGACTTTCCACGATCTACATCCGTTCAAATATTTCTCCGGAGGAATCTATTCCGGATGCAGATCATGTGCTGTCTTCACCCGATATGGAGGAATTAACAAACATCTTGCTTCATTCTCATTTATAATATAGAATTTTGTTGCATGAATAACTTTTCTGTTTTTTCTGTTTTTTCCTCTTTTTTACGTTTTTTGCAGTTCATAAACTCTGCTCTTTTTAAGAAACCTGTCTCCTATTTTTACCAATAATAATACAGCTCCTTATTTTAGATAAAAACAAATATTTTCAATATTTGCTTGCTTCCTTGATCTCAAGTTTGAGATCAAGGAAGCTTTTTTTATGTTTGAAAATGATGTTTCATAAACACTCTCCCAAGATGTCTTTTTGTCCCTTTTCCTGAGTGAAAATCTTCTTTTATTTTTGTTAACGCTCGTTTTTTTACTTTTTTATTTTTTATATAAACGCAACTAAAGCATATTTTTCCGCAAATAATCCACGGAAACATGCTAATACAAATGCTATAATCATTACACATTGGAGAGAAAAGTTAAATTTTCACAAAGAAAAATGTGCAAAAAAGAGAAGGGGAGGAGTCAATGAAAGAATTAACGAAAAGAAAATGGAGACATGACAAGATCAACAGTTTGGTGTTTGTATGGTCGATTCTTATTCCTGTTTTGATTTTATACACCA
>CALWKP010000296.1 GCA_944381295.1 uncultured Clostridia bacterium
GACTGTCCGGGTGATTCCGAACGGAACATGACACCGCGCAGAGAGCTTACGGGACGCGGTTGGGAAGAAATCCATTACATTGGCAGCTTTGGAAAGGATGTTTTCCTTTATCGCAAGCTGGTAAGTAAGTAAAAATAACATCACACAGATTCACCCTTGACAGGCCGAAAAAGACCTGTCAAGGGTGTTTTCCTATTGTGGTCAATGTTAGATTTGTTCATCATATGGATATCGAGCTCTAAGGGAAATAGCTCGTGAAGGGTCTCATGGAAAAATTGTTGGTGGTATGGTTCTAAACAGCAAGTTGCTCTGCAGAGATTATTAAAAGAATCAAAATCACTTCTGTTGCAGAGTATAATCCTGATTCTCAAATAGCTTCATGGTAATATCTATTTTTTAGTAATCAATTCATTTATTGGCAGCTATGATTATAATTTTTACAGGGAAAAGAAAACTTACAAGTTTTGACAGGGCGATTATGTTAAGCTAAACAGAAAGAGGTTGGTGCTTGTACAAGTAATCGGAGTGAATATTGTGCAAAACTTACAAATATATATTGTTATGAAAATAATACTTCTAAATAAACTACCAAAAAGCTTGAATTTTTAACAATTTATTGTTATGATATTTTTAGGTCAAAAGTTACGGTGAGGACGTGATCAATATGCAGAAGGAAATGAAAAAGACAGAAGGCAACGTACCACTGTATTTATTCCATCAGGGAACAAATTACAAGGCTTATGAGTTTATGGGAATCCATAAGACTGTTGTGGACGGTAAGGAGGGGATGGTGTTCCGGGTATGGGCGCCAAATGCCGCAGCGGTTTCGGTTGTAGGCGATTTTAATAACTGGGATACAGCCGATGCTCCTATGGAGAAAATCAGTGACGGCGTTTGGGAGTTGTTCTTGCCACAGGTCTTCCAGCAGTATCAGGTCTATAAGTTCTGCGTGGAAAATAAGGATGGCAGTAAAGTCTTTAAAAGCGATCCCTATGCATTCCATTTCGAAACCAGGCCCAATAATGCTTCCAAGTATTACGACATCGAAGGATTTGAGTGGTCCGATAGTGCATGGTTTAAATATAAGGCGGCGCATCCCCATTATAACCGCCCGGTGAATATTTATGAGGTCCATGCGGGGTCCTGGCGCCGCTATGACGATGGGAATACTTTCTCTTATGACAAGCTTGCGGATGAGTTGATTCCGTATGTGAAAGAGATGGGATATACTCATATTGAGGTCATGCCGCTTACCGAGTATCCGTTTGATGCCTCTTGGGGGTATCAGGTAACAGGATATTTTGCGCCGACTGCGCGTTACGGTGACCCAAAAGATTTTATGAGTTTTATCAACCGTTGCCATGAAGCTGGCATTGGAATTATCATGGACTGGGTGCCGGCACATTTTCCGCGTGACAGCGAAGGTTTGGCAAAGTTTGATGGTACCCCTTGTTACGAATATGCGGACCCTCGTAAGGGCGAACATAAAGATTGGGGCACGCTTGTTTTTGATTATGGGCGCAATGAAGTGATTAGCTTTTTGATTTCCAGCGCGGTGTTCTGGCTGGAGAAATATCATATCGATGGAATTCGCGTGGATGCTGTGGCGTCAATGCTCTATCTCGATTACAGCCGCCGCGACGGGGAATGGGTTGCCAATGAAAACGGCGGCAAGGAAAACCTTGAGGCGGTAGCATTCCTGCAAAAGCTTAATGAAGCAGTGTTTGCTGTTTCGCCGGATGTCATGATGATTGCAGAGGAATCCACATCTTGGCCGATGGTTTCCAAACCTACCTATGTGGGAGGATTAGGATTCAACTATAAATGGAACATGGGCTGGATGAACGATATGCTGCATTACATGTCGCTGGACCCGATCTACCGCAAGTTCAATCACGATAATATTACCTTTTCCTTTTTCTATGCTTTCTCTGAGAACTTTATCCTGCCGATCTCGCACGACGAGGTAGTGTATGGAAAATGTTCGCTGATCAATAAAATGCCCGGTACCCTCGAACAGAAATTTGCTGGTGTGCGCTGTTTCATGAGTTATATGATGGCGCATCCTGGGAAAAAGCTGCTGTTCATGGGCAGTGAGTTCTGTCAGTACGATGAGTGGAATTTTGAGAAGGAACTCGATTGGAATTTGCTGGCAAAACCGGAACATAAGAAGATGCACGATTTCTTTAAAGCGCTGAACCATTTCTATCTGGAAACCAGTTCTCTGTGGGAAGTGGACTTCTCCTGGGAAGGCTTCTCCTGGATTTCCAATGACGACTATACGCAAAGCGTGATCGCGTTCCGGCGCTTCGATAAGCAAGGCAATGAAATCATCGCTGTGTGTAATTTTGTGCCGGTGCAGAGAGAAGAATACCGGATCGGAGTCCCCTATGCGGGCACCTATACGGAGTTATTCAGTTCCGATAATGAAGCATTTGGCGGCAGCGGCCTGACGAATGGGAACGATATTCGTTCGGAAGATATCCCCATGCATGGACATGACCAAAGTATCAGCCTGAATTTGGCGCCAATGTCAGTGATCTATCTGAAATGCCGCCGCAGAAAACCGCAACGGGCAAAGAAATTAACTGTCCAAACAGCGTCCGATGAGGTGAAATCAGGGAAAGCAAAATCAAAGTCAAAAACACAACCGAAAAAACCGGCTGTGAAAGCTTAAGGAGGAAATATACATGTTGCCAAAACAAGAAGTAGTTGCCATGCTTTTGGCTGGCGGCCAGGGCAGCAGGTTGGGTGTCCTGACAAAGGGCCTTGCGAAACCAGCTGTACCTTATGGAGGAAAGTACAGAATTATCGATTTCCCGCTTTCCAACTGCGTGAATTCCGGCATTGAAACTGTCGGAGTACTGACGCAGTATCAGCCCCTGGTGCTGAATGATTATATTGGCAGCGGACAGCCGTGGGATCTTGACAGCATGAACGGCGGCGTTCATGTGCTTGCGCCGTATCAGCGCAGCAGAAAAGCTGACTGGTATAAAGGCACCGCTAATGCAATTTATCAAAATATCCCCTTTATTGAGAGATATAATCCGGACTATGTGGTGGTCCTTTCGGGTGACCACATCTATAAGATGGACTATTCCAAGATGATTGCGTTCCACAAAGAGAAAAAAGCGGACTGCACGATTGCGGAAATTGAAGTGCCGATGGAGGAGGCATCCCGGTTCGGTATCCTAAATACGAATGAAGACGGATCCATTTATCAATTTGACGAAAAGCCGAAAG
>CALWKP010000297.1 GCA_944381295.1 uncultured Clostridia bacterium
GTAGTCCACGCCCACTGTATCCGCACGAAACGATGCAATTGCAACAAGCAGTACGGAAGTCACTGCCAGGAAAATCGCGTCGTTGCGGCGGCTGCGCTTGATTTCGCAGATCCCGATCCCCAAAGCCAGGACTACGAAAAATAACACATTATAAATTGTCATATCATACCTGCTTTCTTTTCATTTCTATCCCCCAATACATGCTCCAGCGATTCTACCGCACCTGCGGTGGACAAGTCGCGCACGCGTCGCACCTGCGGTGGACAAGCCACGTATGCCTTACACCTGCGGTGGGCAAGTCGCGTATGCCTTGCACCTGTGGTGGACAAGCCACGCATGCGTCGCACCTGCGGTGGGCAAGTCACGTATGCCTCGCACCTGTGGTGGACAAACCGCGCATGCGTCGCACCTGCGGTGGGCAAGTCGCGCACGCGTCGTACCTCCGCTAGGCTCAGCAATCATATTGGGGTTAAATGCCCGCGGTAAAACCTTTCTGCGGTTATTCTACCACACCTATCCAGAATCTGGCAAGAGAACTTGATCTGTCTCAGCCTCCTGCCGCCGAAAGCATCGCAGATGCAACCGGCAGCGCAGAACTTCGTCCATAGCCGCCTTCCTCGACAACTACGGCGAATGCCAACGGCAAATCTTCCCGCTGAGAAAACCCTACGATCCATCCGTTTGGCTGTTTTCCGCCGCCGACTTCCGCGGTCCCAGTTTTTGCACAGATCTCCATGCCCGGAAACATATCGTCCCCATAATAGGATGTGACAGTATACCGCATGTATTCCTGCAATGCTGCCGCCGTACTTTCACTGAGCAGCCGCGTCCCCTGCGATGTTGTTCCCACTTTGGATGGGATTCCCAACGGCGACGAGATTGACTGGATGACATAGGGGTTTACCGGAACACCGTCATTCGCGATCGCTCCCATCAGCACCATCATATGGTACGGATTCGCCAAATCGTTGTATTGCCCAATTCCGGACCAGGCCAGTTCATGTTCCTCTGCTCCGGATACCGCGTATTCGCTTTTTTTCACCGCAATTCCGTCCATGGTAAAATTTTGATTAAATCCCATCTCGTTCGCCATTGCTGTCATTTTTTCAGCGCCAAGTTCCACGGCAAGTTCCGCGAACACGATATTGCACGATTTCGCCAGCCCATCCTGGAAATCGATCGTCCCATGGGTCGCGTCGCAGGTGATCTCATTATTATTGATAACGATCTTTCCCGGGCATTGAAACTGCCTGGTTTGCAGGTCGGGAATGTTTTCAATCGCCGCCGCTGCCGTCACCAGTTTGAAAATCGAGCCGGGCGTGAACGAAGAGGACAGTACCCGGTTCAGATAAACACCGTCATAACCACTGTCACTGTCCAGATTATCCGGTACATTTGATGGGTCGAACGCCGGGGTGCTCACCATGCATAGGATTTCCCCCGTCTTGTAATTGTACATCACCGCAGCTCCATTTTTCCCCTGGAACGCCTCATACGCCGCCGCTTGAATCCTGCTGTCGATCGTCAGCTTGATATCATTTCCACTGGATTCGCCGGTCGGCGTCGTGATGCCTGTAAACAGATTGTATCCGGCCAACTGAGAACGGTAAACATTCTGCACACTGGTAGAAATGTATCCGTTGCTATCGCCCACAACGTGCAGACAAGCCCTGCGCACCGTTTCTTCCTGTGGGTAGAGACGTTCCCCGTTTTCGCTTTTTGCCAGAATCACATTATTGCGGTCCAGGATTTCTCCCGCGTAACTCAATTGGCCGCCTCCGGTCAGATGTCCGTTGTAAGCCTGCATGGCCCATTCTCCGCCTTGGAACACATATCCCGCCAAAAAAACCGCAATTCCAAACAAAAACGCACCACACAACAGGAATAATGCCAAAGAACGTGTACCAGTTGTTTTCATGAGAGAATCACCGCCTTTCCGGACGCCTGCGCGCCGCATAGGTGCGCTCGTCGGACGCCTTGATAAACGCCAACAGTCCCCATGCGGAAATCATGCTGGAGCCGCCCGCACTGATAAACGGCAGTGTCACACCGGTGAGCGGCAACACATCGGTGGACCCGAAAATATTCAGGCAGGACTGAAACAGCAGCATCCCGGCAGCTGCACAAGCCGAAATCGAATAGAACGTGGACCGGCTGCGGGTCACGTCGGAACGGGCATACAGCGTAAGCCCGGCAATTGTAAAGATAGCAACCAGTGCAAGAATCAGACCAAGTTCTTCGCAAAGCATCCCGAACACGAGGTCACTGGTAGACGCAAAAACATTTTTGAGAAAACCGTCGCCCAGTCCCACGCCGAATAACCCTCCGCTGGCCGCATAAGTCAGCACACGGGTTTGCTGATAGCCGGTGGTATCGGCATATTCCCACACATGCCGCCAGGCGGCAAAGCGGTCCGCGATATACGGGCGGAATTGCAGGATGATGAACACACCGAACACCGCGGCTGCGCAAATGAGCACAATTGTACGCACGCTGCCGGAGCGCATGAACGCAATAATCAAAAAGGTGATAAAAAAGACACAAGCCGTCCCGAAATCTTTCATCAGGAACAATGCACCGATACAAATACCGGAAAAAATGATAAATTCCGTCAGGTTCTGCTTTGTCTGGAGTTTATCCAGAGTGGAAGCCCCGGCGAAAATAAAGGCGATCTTAATAAATTCCGACGGCTGGACCGTGACAGGACCGATGGCGATCCAGTTTTTTGCGCCGTGGCTGGCCATACCAAACACCAAATTAACCGCAAAGAGCAGAACTGCGGCAATTTCAATAAAAGTACGGACCTTCATGACACGGTCGAGATCGCCCATAAACGGAATCATGATACAGAACAGCACGACGCCGGCAGCCATCGTGACAAGCTGCATATAGGTATCGGCCATATCGACAGCCGAGAGCAGCATTAAACCGATACCGCAAAGGAGGAACGCCAATGTTTCGAGCTCAAAACTGACCTTTGCGAGACCTTTTATGGAATAAAAGAACAGCGCCCACTCCAACACAAGCAGCCCGCAAAAAGGCAGAAGGGGCTCCGGAGTAAAGGAACTTCCGCGCAGGCACGACTGGACCGCCAGAAGGAACTGGATGAACGAGACCATCAGCAGCAGTCCGGCTGGCCAAGGAGCTTTTTTGACGGGCGCATTGGCTGCGCGGCTTTTTTTGAGATCTCCCGGTGCGACACGTTTGAGCATCAGGGCAGTAGACCCCATTGCAATGACATCTCCGGGAAGGACCCGCAAACCCGAAGAAGCTTTGCGTCCATTGACAAATGTCCCGGATTTTGACCCGGTATCGGTGACGAACCATCCGCTTTCCCGCCTCATCAAAACAGCGTGATCGCGGGAAGCTGTGGGGTCGGGCAGGATGATATCGCAGCTTCGGCTGCGG
>CALWKP010000298.1 GCA_944381295.1 uncultured Clostridia bacterium
ATGTATCATGGAGACGAAACTATAAAGGCATACGGCATGAAGGATTACCTTCTTTCCCAAATCAATCCACTTATTATACGGATGAAAAAAAACCGGGAAAAGTACAGTGCGAATGGCTCCATTACCGTTGGCTTTATCATGGCTGTTTCTTATCTGCCAACGGTAGTTGCCCTCATTTTTGGTGGATATCTGGCGATAAATGGGATTGTATCCGTCTCGTTGCTTTTTGGATACAGCCAGTTGATGGATCTGATAAGCACCCCAACGATCGATATTTACAGTTCCATGAATGATCTGAAAGTATCCAGGGAATCCATGAAAAGGCTTGACAAGGTCTTGAACGCCAAAAAAGAGAGAACAGACGGGAAACGATTTGACGCAGATTCCAACGATGCCGTTGCATTTGAGAATGTAAGCTTTTCCTACAATGGAACAGATGAAGTTTTAAGTAGCATCAGTCTTGTGGTGAAAAAAGGGCAGTGTGTGGCCCTAATGGGAGAAAGCGGCGCAGGCAAATCGACGATCATCAATTTGCTCTGTGGATTTTATCCTGTGGCAAATGGGAAAATAAAACTCTTTGGCAAAGACATCGATCAATGGAACCTGGAAGCTTTAAGGCAGAATATCTCCTATGTCCCTCAAGAGACGTTTTTGCTGCCCGGAACATTATTGGAAAATATTCGGTATGGGAAATGGGATTCCACTGATGATGAGATCGCATATGCCCTGGAAAAAGCGGGGCTGGCTGATTTGGTGAAATCCCTGCCGGATGGAGTAAACACGATGATCTCTGAGGGCGGGAGCAATTTGTCCGGCGGCCAAAAGCAGCGGATCGGATTGGCTCGGGTTTTCCTTCGTTCCGCGTCAAAACTCTTGATCTTTGATGAACCGACTGCCTCCCTGGACCCCCAAACAGAAAAATTTGTGCTTGACAGTATCCGGGAATTTTCCAAGGATAAGGCGGTAATCTATATTTCTCACAAAACGGGTACCTATGATTTTTGCGATGTGATCTACAAGCTCAAAAACGGTAAAATAAATCAGGTATGAGAAAGGTATCGTCCTATGATAAAGAAATTAATGAAACCTTTTAAAATTGCTAGAATGCCGTTGTTCATGTTTTTGGCCGCTCTTGTTGTAGACTCCCTTGTATTTCCTGTCGTTCAGCTCATTTTGAGTTTTGCGCAAAAATATTTAGTCAATGCGGTTGAGTATCATAACACCGGCCTGATGCGTTATGTTTATTTGTTAGCAATTATCATTATCTTTTTGGTGGTAGTCATAAATCCTTTGGCGGAATATTTTAAAGATAAAGCGGTACATACCTATCATGCAAATTTGCAGGCGGAGGTTTGCAGACGGTTGTTGTCTTTCAAACATTCCTTTTTTGAAACGACCCACAGCGGTGAAGTGTTGACAAAGCTGAACAGCGATATGGGTGAAATGATCAGTATTTATCGGTGGTCGTTCCATCAGTTTTTGCTGGCAATCTTCTATGGCGTTGGAGCGATTGTCATGATGTTTTTCCTGAGTTGGCAAATGGCTGTTATTGTCATAGTTTTCGCGATGTTTGAAACGTGGCTGATCACAAAATTATCCAGCAAAATTGAAGAACTCAGCAGATTTATTCAAGAAAAAATAGGCGTCACTAACGAAATCCTGCTGGATATCGTAAAAATGACGAAATTTATCCGCATCTTCTCGATCAACAAGTTTATCCAGAAAAAATATCAAGAGGCAACCACGGATGTTGTCATTGAAACCGTCAAAAGGAATCACCGCATGCTTGTCATTGAAGGCATTTCAGAATTGCTTCATGCAGTGAATGTCGTGGGGATTTTATGCCTGGGAATCTGGATGTATTTTATGCAGATCATTGATTTGGGATCGGTAATGGCTTTTTTGGTGCTGCAGGACGGCATTACCTATATGTTCCAGAATCTCGGCGGATTTATTCCTGAAGTTCATCAGGGAGTGGCAAGTATGGAACGATTTCTTGATCTGCTGGATGCTCCGATGGAGGATACCCAAAACATCAATCTTCAGCCTTTGAAGGGCGGAGTATCCATCAGCGGAGAAAACCTGAGCTTCCAGTATTGTGCGGAAAACGGGAAGGTACTCGATCAAGCCGATTTTACCATCCCCCCGCACTCTGTTACTGCCATCACAGGCAAGTCCGGAAGCGGGAAATCCACCCTTGTCAAGCTGCTGATGCGGTTTTATGAACCGGATTCCGGTGACCTGTTGGTGAACGGCATGCCTTATTCTCAAATGCGGCTTCAGGAGATACGGAACCTGTATTCTTATGTGGGGCAGGACGTTTATCTTTTTTATGATACGATTGAGGAAAATATCCGATGCGGGAATCAAAAGGCTTCATTTGAAGAGGTAGTGGCTGCCGCAAAGCTTGCGCAGGCTCACGATTTTATTGAAGAAAAAGAAGAGGGTTATGCCACTTTGATCCGGGAACATGGCGCTAATTTATCTGGAGGACAAAAGCAGCGGATTGCGATAGCCCGAGCTATATTAAGAAATGCACCGGTTCTTATTTGGGATGAGGCTACCAGCGCTGTTGATGCTAAAAATGAGGATTTTATCCACAAATATCTGAGCGAACAAAAAAAGAATGGCAAAACAGTGATAGTTGTCGCACACAAAAATTCCATATTATCTATCTCCGACTATGAACTGAAATTAGCGGACGGTAAATTTTAGGCATCATTAAATGGAAGCGGCTATAATTAGAAGACTCTCCTTTGTGGGATATTATGACTCTTGATAAAAAGAAATCGTCATTCTCGAAAAAAGAATTCTTAAACCAAAAGACGAACCCTTCACAGTACGAAACTGTTGGAAGATTCGTCTTTTGATTTTACAGTAAAATCTCTAATGTAAAATATTTGAATTTTTGCCAGCTGTTTGCCCCGTCAATGATCGCTGCCTCATAATAATCCGTGGGAATACTTTGTAGTTTTGCCAAATAGATACACGCATGCCATCCCATAGAACTCCACATTCCAACCATAATGACAGAAACCATAGCCCATTTGGGATCTGCAAGCCATAATACGGGACGGATTCCAAATAAACCTAAAAACTGATTTAAAACCCCGGATTGTGTAGGAACCAAAATGTAAGGCCATAGATATCCTAGAATAATGGTACTTGGGACGGAAGGAAAAAAGAATACTGCCCTTTGAAAATTTCTTGTACTCATTCTGGAATTTAAAATAATCGCCAAGGGTATTGCAAACACAGTTACTAAAATAGGAAATACAATACTATAAAAACAAGTATTCCATAATGCTGTTACCATCGCTTTGTCAGAAAAAATATTTTCAAAATTTTGGAATCCCACAAAAGATAGATTTTCCATAGAATATCCATCCCAATTGGTAAAAGACAGCCACAATGTCTGCGCTAACGGATAAATTGTAAGGATCGTATACACCAGAAAAGCTGGCATCGCAAACGATAAATAAGAAAGTTCCCTTTTAAACTTTATTTTCATCCAAAATCGCTCCTAACCCCGAAACTATTGTGAAAAAGGGGAGATAGTCTCTCCCCTATCTCCCCTCTCCATCAGCTTAATTCTTTCATCTTATTATCTAATCGTATGGGAACATTCTCAATCGTATCCGCCCCAGTCATTGCATCCTGAATTCCGGTCAGCAGTTCTTTATAAATTGCAGCTGAATTGTTCCATACCATTTGAGGAAGATAAAAGTTTCCGTTTGGAGCATCATCTTTAAATTGATCGATAATGGTACCCATTTCATATTCAATTCCATCAACTACCAAAACATTATTCGTAGATTTTTGCCAAGCTTTGATATTTTCATCCTCAGACATAAAATCTAAAAACTTTTGAGCCGCTTCTTTTTTCTTAGAAGAAGAACTGATTCCTAATGCAACATTAAGTGCTCCTGTCAACATTGCATTCCCATCCGGTGCTGGAAGAGGAAACATATTATAGTTCATATCAGGATTTTTTTCTTCGATGTAAGAGATATCCCAAGGCCCACCATAATACATAGCACTTTGCTCAGTAACAAACATGTCTTTAGCTTGTTCTCCTGATAGTCCTAAAGTGATCTGACTAAATAGACCTGTTTTATAGACATCCTCATACCAAAGTTTAAATGGTTCGGTATAATTCTCTTCAAACGTCGTGGTCCCATTATTAATCTCAAAATCAACTTTGGGATTGTGACTGATCTTCATAGAAATGTATAAACTTTGTGCCATTTCGTGGACATTATCCGAACATGTAATAAACGGCTCTACTCCCAACGCTTTTGTTTTTTCCATTGTGTCTGTGAATTCATCCCATGTAGACGGAACTTTTTCAATACCAGCCTGTTCAAATAGGTCAGCATTGTAAAAAACACCTCCTACCCATGCATCAGGAACATAACCGTAAATTTCTCCGTTATCTCCCCCATAAACTGCCGAAACATTTTCGTTGATCCTTTCAAAGATCGGCATATCACTAATATCTTCTGCTAATTTCTTCTCTCTAATTTCTTGAATATTTTCGCCTGCAACATGGAACATATCTGTCATTTGTTCCGAGGAAACTAAAACCATAAATTTATCGATATATTGTTGAACCGGTGGAACAAATTGCAAATCGACTGTGATATTTTTATTTTCTTCCTCAAAACTTTCAATATATGGTCCTAAAATCTCTTCATTGTACCAAGATAAAATCGATATGGTTTGCTCATCTTCGAGTACCGTTTCAGAGTTCTCTGACGATGAACTGTTTGACATGGCTGCGTCACTAGATACCGAAGAACTATTGGGCGATGTAGTTCCGCATCCAACTGAGATAGACGTTATCGCAAGAATTCACGCTAATAGGATCGATAATTTTTCATAATACACTCCTCCTGAAACCATTTTATTGCCTTCCGACAAATTAATTATAAATGTCACTTTATCATAATAAAATGATTATTAATATTGTTTCATTGCTATTTATTATTTTAAACTATAACAAATTGCTTTTTGTTATTATTTTTATCAAATAAGCTAAAAAATGTGAATAAAGAGCAATTCCCATAAATAAACTCCAACCTAAAATCACACCAAAAAGGCGGTTTCTTCTCTCTGGTGCTTTCGTGATTTCTAGGCTTTTTCTCACGTAAGTCAGGATATGAGCCAGATCAAACCCCATTGGAAATTTTATAAATCTGCGGTTACTATCACATTACTAACAAATAGGCAGTTTTTGCAAAAAGAAAACCGCACAGGCAGCCAAAAAATGACTTTCCTGTGCGGTTTTTTATGGAGCTGGTGAGCGGACTTGAACCGCTGACCTGCTGATTACGAATCAGCTGCTCTACCGACTGAGCCACACCAGCATTTTCATCATAAAGAGAACTTTTTCAACTTGTTCCAGCTTTCCTATTATACTGGACTTCTTACATTTAGTCAAGCCTTATTTTCTCGATTTTTCAGAAATTTCGAGCTGCACTTCTCAATAAGAAAAATGACACCATTTCTTTTTCCTTTTACAGTTTCAAAATTTATCTAAATTTCCTGTAAAAAACGGAGTTTTTTGAATAATTATTCGACATGTGAAATTATGTCACCACTAAATGATAACCGTGAAGAATTATCATATACTAAAATTACTAGCAGTTTCATTGGATTATGGTTTGAATTACGGAGTGATGGCATGTCAACGAATAGTTCCCGAAGGGCTGAGAATAAAGCATCTTCACAAGGGGAACCTGTCTCAAAAAAAGGGGGTTCTGCGTCTTTTCGTGCTAGTGGGGAACCTTTTTCCGCTTCTGATCTTGCTCAACGCCTCCGGGAAATTCGTGAAAATTGTGGATACACACAGCAACAGCTTGCTAACGTTTTGAATATCGATCGCTCTACCTATTCCTATTACGAAACTGGTAAAACTTCTCCCGATATTTCTACTTTGGTAACTCTTGCCAATATGTTTTCTGTCCGCTTGGAAGATCTTCTGGGCCAAGAATCCTCTTTATATGTGAATGACTCGTCAACCGAAGATTTATCCTCGCCCAAAAAAGCTTTTGCCAATTCACACCATATCTATGAACTACAACGCGATGAACGCCAATTGATTGCTTTTTATCGGGCTATGAGCAAGGAAAAACGCGAAGAATTTCTTGCCGAAGCTAAGAAAAAAGTCCAGGATAGTGAACGGCAACTGTAAATTTTCCTGTTTCTGGGGCTGACGGAACGTAAATTTCATGGTACAATAAAAGTGGTCCGCTTGTTTTCCTTAACCGGTCGATGGTTCCGGTTTTGCGATGCATTCGGCCCACATTTTTCTTATTCAGGGGGATTCTCATGGAATTCAATGCTTTTACCGCCGGCATTGATCCCGGCGGGTTAAGAAACAAAGATGAAATCCGCATCCTGCTGTGCTATATCCTATCCAGTGTGG
The DNA here is from genome assembly GCA_944381295.1 of uncultured Clostridia bacterium. GTDB lineage: Bacteria > Bacillota > Clostridia > Oscillospirales > Acutalibacteraceae > CALWKP01. The sequence continues at coordinate 6,431 of CALWKP010000298.1, forward strand.
GCGCTCCTCTTTCCAAAACTGATATCGTCAATATTATTCAGGAAAACGGTCTTGCCAATTATTTTGAGACCGCTGATGCCCTTGCCGAACTCACGGAACGCGGAAGTATCGTCCATCTGGAAGGCACTGAACTTTATACTGCCAGCGATACTACCCATATCATTGCAAAGCAACTCGATACGGCCTTGCCTGCTTCTGTACGTACCCACGCATTGCAAGCCGCGCTCAATCTGTTGGCCCGTGCCAAACGCGAACAGGAAAATCAGGTGGAAATTGTCAAAACAGACCTTGGGTACAATGTGATCTGCCATATTTCCGGCGGCGAAATGGAATTAATGTCTTTCCAACTTTACGTGCCCGATTATAAACAGGCCGAACTCGTCAAAAAGAACTTTCAAGCACATCCAGAGATTGTCTATCAGGTGATGCTCGCTCTTGTCACCGATCAGGACTCTCTCGGCGACCTTTTAAAGGATTTGAAAAAGGGCTGACGGTTATCCTGACAGCCCATATAACGCACGTTTTACTCCTGCTACTGATGCTTCATCGGTACGATAAACAGAATACTCGTTCATTACGGACAGCCCGGTCGTAATACCTTTTTTTCGGTATCTCATCGCGCTGCCCGTTTCTTTTATTCCTGTAATCTGGAACGAATGTGCTCCTGTTACCTTTGCTGCGGCCTTGATGTTTTTCGGTTCTGTGTCTCCTGCCGCCACGATTTCCAACCCGCTGCAATGCAAAACTAACTGTGCGATCAAACTTCTTCCCTCATAGCAATCTTTTTGCTGCCCTGACGTCACGATTCCTTTCATTCCCAACATCTTTACCTGGTCTGCGGTTTCCATAGGATTTCGGCAAAAATCAAAGGCACGTCCCATCATGGTACGAGTTTTTCCAACACACAGCATCAATTCATCCATACGCGGCACATCCAGCGACCCGTCCGGATTCAAAACCCCAAACGTTAAAAATTCTGCCCCTGCATCGCGGAACATCGCAGCATCTTTTTTCATGATTAGAAACTCCTGGGGTGTATAGCAAAAATCCCCCCGACGGGGACGCAGCAATACTCCTGTTGGTAAGCTAAAGCGCATTTTAATCCCATAAAATAAATTGATTCCCGGTGTAATTCCTCCTGAAGGAAGCTCCGCACAAACAGTCAAACGGTCTGCGCCTCCATTTAATGCGGCTTCCGCAGATTCCATACTATCTACGCAAACATCCAGAAGATAATTATCCATACTCGCTTGTCCCCCGTTTCTGCATCCATTTTTCGACGTTTTTATCTTACAATACCCTAATACTATTTGCAAGGCTTTCTCTATCATCTCTCTGTTTTCATGAAAAAAGGGTCCGGCAACCACCGAACCCTTTTTTCTCTGTTTTGTTTTCCTTACACCAGCAAAAGATTGAGAAGCAATAACAACGTAACCCCTGGGATTCCTGCAGATGCCGAAACCCCTATTGCCAGAGGACTGAACGGCAGCATTACTCCCGTAAACCCTCCTGCAATATTGACCGCCACAAGCGCTCCGATCCCAATCAACATGCTTCCAATCGTTTTCTGCACCGGATGCTTTGCCTTTGAGATCACCTGTACGATCACCAACAGGACAAATACCACTCCGGCCGTTATCCACGTGACCATCCCCGGCAAATTTTCTCTACCCCTTCCGCAGCGACGTTTGAAAGGGGTCTACTGTTATCCCTTGCCGCCGCGCCGCCTGGATCAGATGGCGATACCTCGCTTGAAGTTCTTCCCTCTGGTAAATGCACGCTTCAATCAAATCTTCCTGGCATTCCATTTCAAACCATCGGTCATTGCAAGCAATTAGGCGTTTCACTTCCCAAAGTTCTTCCATCAGCTCCTGATTCTTTTCCTTCTGTCCTGCATCTGTACGCTCGGTACGGGCTATCCATTTGAGAACACTTTCCATATCAGCAGTCCGCCTTTCCCTAAAGTCTATGCTGATATGTTGGACAATTATTCCAGAAAATATTCCATTTGTCCTCAATTTTATTCTTCATCCGGCGCTGGAATAAAGTCCACACGCCCTGTTGCCACATCCGCTGCCACTACCTGGATTCTTAATGGCTGCCCAATCGTCAGCCTATTTCCTGTAATCCGATCTACTTGCGAAACCACCCCATCAAAGGAATATTCCGCATTTTCAAAACTATCCGATGGCACAAATCCCTCTGCACTGTTTGCCAGCTCCACGAACACCCCACGCATGGTCACTCCACTGATTGTCCCATCAAAACATTCTCCAATATGCCCGCGAAGATATTCCGCCATATAACAATCTTCCGCACTGCGTTCTGCGGTCATGGCGCGTACTTCACACATGGAAGATTCCGATGCCGATTGTGAAGCAAACTGTGCATACCGTTTTGTCAACTCTTCCTTTTTCGTTCCTGCTAAAAATGCGGTGAAAATCCGATGGATAGACGTATCCGGATACCGTCGGATCGGTGAAGTAAAATGGCAATAATCTTCCAAAGCCAACCCAAAATGCCCTGTCGGCTCTGTGGAATAACGGGCTTTTTCCATCGTTCTTAAAACCTGGCTGGATACCAGCTTTTGCACAGGCGTCCCTTTCGCCTGCTCCACCACTGCTGAGAAATCCAGGGTTTGAGGATTGTCCTTGCGGATGGGCGCCGGGTCTAATCCCAGATTTTCTACAAGCTGTGCCAACGCCTTTACTCGCTCAGGGTCCGGCTGCTGGTGTACCCGGTAAACGAACGGAAAGCCATTTGCTTTAGCAAATTTCGCCGCTGCACGGTTTGCCATTATCATCAGTTGTTCAAGCAGATGTTCCGCTTCTCCGGATACCCTTGGCGCAACAGCAATGCAGA
>CALWKP010000299.1 GCA_944381295.1 uncultured Clostridia bacterium
GATCATCTGTTTGCATTCCTTTATCCGGACTTCCCCGTGATAAGGATCGGTGGAATACGAGCCCTCCGGAACATTATAGTTGAGAGGGTCATATCCCCAGTTGAAAGAACTGTCGGGCTTTGCTTCATCGACGGAACCATAATCAAACATTGGCATCAGCTGCACATGGGTAACGCCCAGGTTGCGCAGATAGTCCATACAAGTGGAAAATTCCGGGTCCCCCGGAAGATGCGTACCGTTTTCCAGAAAGGCAGTATATTTGCCGCGCACCGCATCGCTGACACCCGAATTGGGGTCCCAGGAAAATTCCCGGATGTGCAGCTCGTAAATGATCTCCTCCGGCCTGTGCTCCGGCGGACGGTCCTCCTGCCATCCAGGAGGGTCGGTGCGCCGCAGGTCAAGCACCATGCTGCGCATCCCGTTCAGGCCGCACGCCACCGCATAAGGGTCGGCGGAAGTGACCAGGCTCCCGTCGCGGTGCAGGAGTGAAAAATCATAGTAAGTTCCGTCAAGATTTTCTTCACAGCGATATTCCCAAACGCCGTGGGAAAGTTTTTTCATGGGATGGCGGGAGAAAGGTTCCCCACCATCTCCTTGTGTATAAAGGGAGAGCGTAATCTCGCGCGCAGTAGGTGACCAGAGACGGAACACTGTCCCGGAAGGGAGACAGACAGCGCCGAGAGGGTCGTTGGTGTGATAGTTTTTAGCAAATGCTGCGGAGTTGAAGTGCCGGCTGAAATCAGGAGTATTCATGAGATGACCCACCTATTCGTACAGGTCCTGCCAGGACCGTTTGTTAGGAAAAAGCGCCCGGCGATCCTGTGTTACCCAAATCTGGATTTGATTTGAAGAAAAACACCGGCGCACCGGGCGGCAAAGGACTGTCGGAAAGCAGGTTAACCTTTCACAGCGCCTGCCATGCCGTCTACATAATATTTCTGGAGTTTCAGGAAAAGGATAGCGATGGGGATAGAAATCAGCACCGCCCCTGCGGCGAAACTGGTGTACCAGTTATCGATATATTCCTTTTCGAGCATGCGCCAGAGACCGATGGCAATGGTATACTGGTCGGCGTTGGCGCGGCAGATAACTTTTGCAAAGATAAAATCGACCCATGGGCTGATAAACGCAGTCAAGATCGTGTAAATGACGATGGGTTTGGAAAGAGGTAACGTAATACGGGTAAAAATTTTCCAGCGGGTACAGCCGTCGATGATCGCTGCTTCGTCGATGGCATACGGGGTAGTGTCAAAGAACCCTTTAGCGATCTGGAAACTGAGCGCGGCGCCGCCGGAATAGCAGAGGATCAGCGCAAGACGGATGAGGTTGCCTTCGGTGAGGCCGACCGCTTTGAGGATAAAGTAGACGGCGATCATGGACATAAATCCGGGGAACAGTCCTAAGATCATCGCCATATTCATGAACGGCTTGCGCATACGGAAACGTACACGGCTGAGGCAGTAGGAAGCCGAAAGAACATAGAAAGAAGAAAGAATGCAGGAGAAAATGGCGATAATGAGGGTGTTCATAAACATCTGCGGAAAGTTGAGCAGAGTAGTATCGGTGAAGAGACGGATATAGTTATCGAGTGTGAAGGATTGGGGGATAAAGTTGGAGACATATGACCCCTTTTCCGCACGGAAGCTGGTCATGACAACCCACAGGACCGGGAATACCCAGATAGCGGCCAGGATCGCGAGAACGGTATGGACGATGATATTGTTGCGCAGGCGCGCGGCTTTGGCGTTGCCTTTTTTCTTTGAGCTCATGATCAGAATCCCCTTTCCTCTTTATAAGATTTGCTGTTGCGGTAAGTGATGAGAGCGCCGATGGCAAGGATAATAAAGGTGAGGATACCGACGACAGCGCCTACATTATAATATTGCTTGTCGATTGTGAGTTTATACAGCCAGGTAACGAGCAAGTCGGTGCTGCCGGCGGTAGACGAAAGGTCGGTGATGGGATCGCCGCCCGAGAGCAGATAGATGACGTTGAAGTTGTTGACGTTACCGGTAAAGGTTGCGATCAGATACGGCGTGGTGACGTACAGCATATAGGGGAGGGTGATGCGAAAAAAAGTCTGTACGGCATTTGCCCCGTCCACGGTAGCAGCTTCATAGAGGTCGGCGGGGATATTTTTGAGCACACCGGTGAGCTGAAGCAGGGTGGAGGGAACGCCGACCCAGAGGTTGATGACGATGACTGTGACACGTGCCCAGGTGGGGTCTGTGAAGAACGGAAGGCTGGCGTCCTGAGCGATGATACCGAGGTTGCGCAGGAGCACGTTGACAGCGCCGTCCGGCTGGAGCATCGTGCGCATAATGAGGAGAGAAACGAACATCGGGACCGCGCAGGAGAGGACAAAGCAGAACCGCCAGAAGCCTTTTGCACGGGTGTCCTTCCGGTTGATGACGATGGCGAGGATCATCCCGCAGATATAGTTGCTGAAAGTAGCAAAGAAGGCCCAAACGAGGGTCCAGACCAATACCGACCAGAAGGTGCTGCCAAGGACACTGTTGGAATCGAACAGGGCGGCGAAGTTCTCAAGGCCGACCCAGTCGAAGAGGACGAGGTGGTCGCCGATTTTGCTGTAATTGGTGAAGGCCATGCAGATCATGAAGATCAGCGGAAGGATGGTCAAAGCTGTGATAAAAACCATCGGCGGGGTCATCAGGAGCCGGTGGATATTCTCGTCAAAGAGACTGCGGATATCGTCGGCAAAGCTGTTGACATGTTTGCCTTCCCGTTTCAGGCATTCCGCCTGGTAAGCGCTTTTAAGGGTGCCGCGCCAGACCCAGAACATGAGTACTGTCAAGAGGATGGTTGCAACGCCGTAGAGGAGCAGGAGGATAGATTGATCCCCTTGGGTGTACAGGTAGACCTGGAGCTCTTCGTTCCAAACTTCTTCCTGCGGGACGCTGCCAAGGGAAACGAGCATCGATAAATTGTAGAAACCAGATGTCACCATAAAGAAAATGTAAGCGGCTTCCACAAGAAGGAACAGGATTCCTTTGAGGGCTTGTCCGTGAACAATATTGCCAAGCCCCATGAGGAATATCGAGAGTCTGGTTGCCACACCGCCATTGCGGATCGCCCCCATACAGGTATAGGGACAGGCAGTTTCACTTGCATACTTAAATCGTTTCATCGTGTACACCCTCCGTCAAATTCCATCGCTATTCATCGTATCGTTCATGGCGCGGGTCTGTTCGGCAGCGTTCTCCAGAGTGATGGAGCCGTTCCGGATACCCTTGCCCATATTTTCCACAGGGGTCCAGCAGTTGTTCATGCTGGGAACGAAAGGCTGCAATTTTGAAGTGCGGTTAAAGGTATCGTTCTGCGCGGCAACCAGGGCGTCGGAAGCGATCTCCGGGTCCGCCAGGAGCTCGGTGTTGCAGGGGATCACGTTGCGCAGCTGGTAGTGGAGGAGCTGCGCGTCCTTGGAGCCGAGATAGACCGCAAGCTCTACTGCGGCAACCATGTTCTTGCTGTACGGGTTGACGCCGATGGCCTTGGAACCTGCATAGGCGTACATCTGCTTTTCCTCTCCGTTGAGGTTATAGGTCGGCAGAGCGGCTACACCCATGTTGTCACCGAGGATCTCCTTGATGCTGGCGGCATCCCAGGACCCGGTAAAGATCGCTTTGATGCTGCCGTCGTGCAGGCCGGCCATGCCGGAGCCGTCTGCGTCGATGCGGAAATTCGGGTGTTGTGCCAGGCCGATCAGGTATTCCGTGACCTCCACAGCGTTGTCGCCGCCGAAGTCGGCGCCCAGTTCTTCCTGGGTGCCGTCACCAAACAGGGTACAGCCGTTGCCGAAATAAAAAGCAGGGAGATACCAGGAGTTGGTGAAGGGGAACGACACGACGCCTTTTTCCAGCATCGCGTCCAGGCTTTTGACGTCTTCTTCGGAAAAGACGCTCTTGTCATAATACATGTACCAGGTATTGGTGGTAAAAGGTACGCCGTAGAGGTAACCGTCCAGGGTGACGGAATCGATCAGCTCGGGGCTGTTGGTGGCGATAACCTCATCGGCATAGCGGCCGCCGAGCTTGGCAAGGGCATTGGCATCGGTCATGACGGTAAGGTTATCGTTTGCGAACATAAAGACATCAGCGCTGGCTTGCGGATCCTGAGAGACAGTAGTGGCGGCGGTTGCTTCGTCCGCGACGCCGTAGACAAAGGTGATGTCCCATTCAGGATGCAGTTCAGCAAAATTCTGGCAACAGGTCTGGAGCCATTGGCCGGTACTTTGGTTCTGGTCCTCGGAAGGAGACCAGACCATCAGGCGGACAGATTCCTTTTGGCTGCCGGATTCGCCGGAGGACCCACAGCCGGAAAAGGCCAGGGCGATCACGGTGATGAGCAGCAGGAATCGGAACAGGTGGCGGTGCTTCATCAGTAATTCCTCCTCAAATGTGAACCTTATGTTTCGTAAAGTTTCGTTCTAACCAAAATATAGCGCACGATTCGACAATAGTCAAGAGAAAAATAGGCAAATTTTTACAGTTTATTAAATTTATATAAGGAAATAATAGGATGATTGTCTAATTTAACAACAGGGAAAAACAAAATTTTACGAAACTTCTGCTTGTCCACTTGGTTTTAGCGGTTGATTTTGCAGAATTTATCTTTTATAATAAGTATCATAAACGGAAACAGGCGCGAATTTTCGCGTTTTTTTGTCGCTGCTTGAAAATTAGCAGGGATTTTTTGTTTCAGATTTCCCTCCGCCGTAGTTTTCGCAAATTTGGAGGGTTTCGAAACTTTTTTGACTACTTGGGAGGCTCTGTCATGGCAACAATGGAAGATATCGCAAAAAAATTAGGGGTGACCAAAGGTACGGTTTCGAAGGCACTTTCCGGCGCAACCGATGTCAGCGAAACTTTGCGAAAGTCTGTCCTCGAAACTGCCGTTGAAGTTGGCTATTCCCGTAACCGCCTCCCCAATGGCAAAAAATTGTGCCTCTTTATCGAAAATATGGCTTACGCCAGTCCTTCCGATTTTGGCTACGACATCATCATCGGATTCCGCCAGATGGCCGAACCAGCCGGGTTTTCTGTCGATGTGGTCCCGCTCGATACCATTTCCCAGAAAGACGTCCCCTATGAGGAGTATATGCTCCAGAACGGGTATCTCGGTGCCTTGCTCCTCGGCCTTTCTCTCAACGACCCGTGGATTCGGCAGTTTAATAAAAGCCATACCCCTGCAGTCCTCTACGACAACTATATCCAGGTGAACCCATCTACCGCGTATGTCGGTATTGATAATAACGAGGGCATGACTATGACGGTCTCCTGCCTGAAAGAACTCGGACATACCAAAATCGGCTATCTCAGCGGCGCACTGGGGTCTTATATCAACCAGGTGCGCTATTCTGCCTTTTTCCGGTCCCTGCGGAAGTTCGGGCTTCCGCATGACCAGTCTTATGCCGGGAATTCCTATTATTTTTCCGAATGTCTGGAGAAACACCTTCCGCGGCTTTTGGACAAAGGTGTGACAGCCATCATTTGCAGTCACGATCTTCTGGCACATACAGTCATGCTGCGCTGCCATGAATTGGGCATTCAGATTCCCGGGCAGCTCAGTATTGTGGGTTTTGATGATTTACCGCTCTGTGCTTATACTGCGCCGCCACTCAGTTCCATTCGGCAAGATCGGCTCCAGATCGGGAAAAGTGCGTTTTATGCGCTGTCCAGCCTGATGAACGGGACACCGATCAGTACGCTGCTGCTGCATGCCAAACTGATTCAGCGGGAATCGATTGGTCCCGCGCCGGCGAAGCCTGCATCAGACGAAAGCGGAACATGTGAGGAACAGCGGCCCACGGTTCAGGAAGAATCCTGATAACCTGCCGGAGAAACTATCCTCCCATCCAGCAGCTTGCAAAACTGGCAATAAAAAAAAAAAAAAAAGCAATCA
>CALWKP010000300.1 GCA_944381295.1 uncultured Clostridia bacterium
GTATGGCTATGATTTTGTAGGGCTGCTGGTGCATGCAAAGCAACTGGAAGATACGTTTGGCGTCGGAGCGCATAGGATCAGGGTGGCGAGTATTTGGCCGGCAGACGATATTGACGTAAAAGACTTCCCGAACGCGATCCCGGATGAGCTGTTCCATAGAATTGTTGCAGTGCTGCGGATTGCCGTGCCTTATACAGGGATTATCATTTCCACAAGAGAATCGCCAAAGTCCAGGGCAAAGGTCATTGAACTTGGCGTGTCACAGATCAGCGGTGGGTCCCGCACCAGTGTGGGCGGTTATGCGGAACCGGAGGCGGAAGAAGAAGACTCCGCACAATTTGAAGTGAGTGACCACCGTACACTTGACCAGGTGGTAAACTGGTTGCTTTCGGAAGGATATATTCCAAGTTTCTGCACAGCATGCTATCGTGAGGGACGTACTGGTGATAGGTTTATGCGTCTGGCGAAAACGGGACAGATCTCCAATTGCTGTCAGCCGAATGCGTTGATGACGCTGAAAGAATATCTGGAAGATTATGCTTCGGAGGATACCCGCAGAAAAGGGGAAGAGCTGATCCAAAATGAGATCCCGAAAATTCCGAGTGAAAAGGTACGTTCGATTGTGATGGAACATCTTTCGGAAATGAAAGAAGGGAAGAGGGATTTCCGTTTTTAAAGGATCACAAAAGGAGGGCTTGGCAATGAGTTTGACGAATACGCCGAGTGCAAACCGGCTGCATATTGGGCTGTTTGGCAGGAGAAACAGTGGGAAATCCTCGCTGATTAATGCCCTGACAAACCAGGAGATTGCATTGGTATCAGAGGTTGCCGGGACGACGACAGACCCTGTATATAAAGCGATGGAAATCCATGGGATTGGCCCGTGCATGTTTATTGATACAGCAGGACTTGACGACACTGGAGAACTGGGGAAATTACGTGTTCGTAAGACCCGCGAAGCGATGAAGAAAACGGATGTTGCATTGTTGTTATTCAGCGGGGATTTTTCCCTGGAAGCGGAATGGCTGAAGGAACTGAAAGCGGAAAATATTCCTGTGATCGCGGTGCTGAATAAAAGCGATATTTTCGCGTATGAGGAAAGTGTCGTCCATGAGATTGAGGAACGTTTTGGTTTGACCCCCTGTTTGGTTAGTACCGTGACAAAAGCCGGGATTCCAGAGCTGGTGGAGCAGATCGCTCGAAAAATTCCAGAAGGATTTGAGGCTGAAAGTATTGTAGGGCATTTGGTTTCGCCTGGGGATGTTGTCATGCTGGTGATGCCGCAGGATATTCAGGCACCTAAAGGCCGGCTGATTTTACCACAGGTACAGACGATACGAGATTTACTGGATCACCATTGTATTCCTGTTTGTACGACAACGGAACAATTGGATACAGCCCTGGCGGGATTGAAAGAACCACCAAAGCTTATCATTACGGATTCCCAGGCTTTTCAGGATGTGTACGCGAAAAAGCCAGAAAGCAGTCTGTTGACGTCTTTTTCGGTATTGTTTGCCCAGTACAAAGGGGATATTGAAGAGTTTGTCCGTGGAGCCCAAGCAATTGATTCCCTGACAGAAACGTCTCATGTTTTGATCGCAGAGGCGTGTACTCATGCACCATTGACAGAAGATATTGGCAGGGTAAAGATTCCGCGGGCATTGCGTAAACGGTTTGGTGAAGGTCTGAAAGTTACCGTGGTAAGCGGAGTGGATTTTCCGGAAGATTTGACGGGGTATGATTTGATGATTCACTGTGGAGCCTGCATGTTTAATCGAAAGTATGTCCTGTCCCGGGTTGAGCGAGCGAGAAACCAGGGAGTCCCGATTACCAATTACGGGGTGGCGTTAGCGAAACTTACCGGAATTCTGGAGAAAATTTCATACTGATAGGATGTTGGTGTAGCCGGCTGGAATTTTGCCGGATGATTTTAAGAAGAGAGGAAGCGGAATCTATGGGGAAAATTCCAAGTTTGGCTGAAGCACAGGAATTACTGGAGAAGTACAACCAGGAGGAATTCCATCTTCGGCATGGACAGATCGTGTCTGGAGTGATGGGGTATTTTGCTCAGGAATATGACCCGGAACGTGTAGAATTCTGGAAAGTAGTAGGTTTACTGCATGATCTGGATTTTGAAAAATATCCGGAAGAACATTGTATAAAAGCGCAGGAACTCATGCGTGAAGAAGACATTGATGAGCAAATCATCCATGCGGTGGTCAGTCATGCTTACCCGTCTGTATCTGTAGCGCCGGAATTGTTTATGGAAAAAATCCTGTATGCAGTGGATGAACTGACAGGCCTGATCGGTGCGGTGGCAATTATGCGTCCGTCAAAAAGCGTCATGGATTTGGAATTGAAGTCGATGAAAAAGAAATTTAAGACGTTGAATTTTGCTGCGGGATGTTCACGGGAAGTTATCCAGGCCGGAGCGGATATGTTAGGGTGGAGTTTGGATGATTTGATTTCCAGAACCATTCTGGCAATGCGCAGTCTGAACCCGGAAATGGGTCTCTGAACCCAGAACGGCAATGTTAATGGAAGAATAGGTACAGGGATATCCGGACTGCTGAAAGCAGAAAGGATATCCCTGTAATATTTTCAGGGGTTTTGAGGAAATTTGTTTGTTCATCAAATATTCACCAAACGTTTCTGGATTATGGTATAATGTTTTCGGCGCTGTGACCGGAAATCGAAGATTTCCGACAGCTGAGAAAACATTGCGACGCAGACAAAAACGATTTGTCGTTTTTGGGCTAAGGTGGCAAATCTGGCGATTTGCTTGATGCGTCTAAATAATTTCGGCGCTGTGACCGGAAATCAAAAATTTTCGCACCTGCGGTGGGCAAGCCGGGCGGCGTAGCCGCAAGAAATAAACAACTCGGGTAACTTGCTAGGCTGTAACGACATGCTCCCAGGGAAAAGCGCGGGCGCTAAAGAAGTTTCCTGCTAATAGCCAGGCAGGCGGAGCCTGTATGCGCGGCTTGCCCACCATGGGTGTGGGATAATGTCCAAAGAAAGAGATTCTAACATGGGTAATTTAGCTTAATCCTATCACTGAACCGGGCGGAGGTACGACGCATTCGTGACTTACATGCAGACTTAGTTTGCCTTGCCCACCACAAGTGTGAGAAAAACTGATAACGGAGAGAATTTCTGGCATACTAAAGTAGGCATGAAGGAGGGACCCCATGCAGGTTATCAGAAGGAAGAAAAAAACAGGACCAATGGTGCCATTATTGCTTGTTACAATTGTGTTGGTATTGTTGACGGCGTTTTTATTTGTCTATGTCATCCAAAACGAAATGGCATTTCCGACACAGAATACAGGTGAGGGAACAATAGCTTCTCCGGTAAGTTCCCAGAATGAACTGGTTTCCAGTCAAGAACCGGAAGAATCCATAAGTGTGAGCATGTCCGAGCCAGAGCCTACAGAAATACAGATGCCAGAGGACCGGTATTTGCTTTTGGTGAATGCGGAATATAAGATTCCGGATGATTTTGTATTGGATCTCGTAGATTATGATACGATTCAGATGGATCGGGAAGTTTTGGCCGCCTATCAACAAATGCATACGGCTGCGGTAGAAGATGGAATTAATTTGTGGATTTCTTCGGCATATCGCAGTATCGATTTACAGGAAAAGTTATTCCAGCAGGAGATTGAAACGAATCTTGAGGCGGGGATGACGGAGGAAGAAGCGGAGGCCGCAGCAGAAATGCTGGTACAGAGACCGGGATACAGCGAGCACGCCACAGGATTTGCGATTGATTTTAATGGTGTGACGACAGATTTTGAGCATGACGAAGCGTACCAATGGTTATTGCAGCATGCTGAAGAATATGGATTTATTCTGAGGTATCCCTTGGATAAAGTGGAATTTACAGGGATTGACTATGAGCCTTGGCATTATCGTTATGTGGGACCGGAGAATGCCAAAGAGATTAATCGTTTGGGATTTTGCCTGGAAGAGTATGTGGTGTATTTGTCTGAGCAGGCACAGGAAGAAGCAAGTCAAAGTGAAAGCAACTGAATGGGAAAGAAACCATAAATTTTCCAGACAGATGTCCCGGTTCCGAAGAAGGGACCGGGATTTTTCTTCATTCCAGAGGAAAAGGGCAGAAATATCGAACGGAAAAGCGACTTTTTTGTGGAAGGAAATTGATTAATGGAAAATATTTGGTATAATAGATTCAATTGGTGTAAAAGCTTGAGCAGTAGGAGGACACAAAACCATGGAGAAACAAATAGTCAGAACGCGGTTTGCGCCAAGTCCCACTGGGTTTATGCATGTAGGGAATCTGCGTACAGCCTTGTACGAATATTTGATCGCGAAATCTCTGGGCGGAAAATTTATCCTGAGAATCGAGGATACCGACCAGGAGCGCTATGTGGAAGGCGCAGTAGACGTTATTTACAATACGCTTCGCCAGGTAGGGCTGAAACATGATGAAGGCCCTGATGTCGGGGGCGAATTTGGCCCTTATATTCAAAGTGAGCGGAAAAACCTGTATCTTCCCTATGCGGAACAGTTGGTCCGGGAAGGGAAAGCCTATTATTGTTTCTGTACCAAGGAACGGCTGGACTCCCTGCATAATGGAGAAAATGGAGAATCGTTTGGGGGGTATGACCGTCATTGCCGGAATCTTCCGCAAGAAGAAGTACAGCGGTTGTTGGATGCTGGTACCCCGTATGTGATCCGCCAGAAAATGCCGACAGAAGGGTCTACGGCGTTCCAGGATGCGGTATATGGAGAAATTGTGATTGAAAACCGGGAACTGGAAGATCAGATCCTGATTAAGTCGGATGGATATCCCACTTACAATTTTGCAAATGTCATCGACGATCATTTGATGGATATCACCCATGTAGTACGCGGATGTGAATACCTGACTTCCACGCCAAAATATAACCTGTTGTATGAAGCGTTTGGATGGAAGATCCCAACTTATGTCCATCTTCCCATGATTATGGGGAAAAACGAGGATGGAAGTGTGTCCAAACTATCCAAGCGGCATGGCTCCACCGGATTTGCAGATTTGGTGAAGGAAGGGTATCTTCCGGAAGCAATCGTCAATTATATTGCGCTGTTGGGATGGTGCCCAAAGGGCAATGAGGAAGTCTTTACGCTTGCGGAGTTGACAAAGCAGTTTTCAATTGATGGGATCAGTAAATCGCCAGCGGTATTTGACTATGATAAACTGACTTGGTTTAATGGGGAATATATCCGTGCGATGCAGCCGGAAGAATTCACCAAACAAGCGATGCCCTATTATCGGGAAGTATTTGGGGAACAGGAGAAGCCATGGGATGTCTTGACATCGATTCTTCAGCCCCGCGTCACGAAATTTTTGCAGATTCCAGAACTGATTGGATTCCTTCAGGAATTGCCGGAATATCCTGCAGAATTTTTTGTCAATAAAAAGAGCAAGACTAATCTGGAAAATTCTGCGCTCATGCTGGAAGAAGCCATAGCGTGTTTGGAAGGTATTGGCGACTGGAAACAGGAGATGCTGCATGATACCCTGTTAGGGTTAGCGCAGAAACTGGAAGTAAAAAATGGAACACTGTTATGGCCGGTACGAATTGCAGCGGCAGGGATGCAGGTGACCCCGGGCGGAGCAATGGAGATTCTGGCAATTTTGGGAAAAGAAGAATCCTTACGTCGTCTGCGTGCAGGGCTTGAAAAATTAAAGGGGTAAGATAGGGGGAACGATGATGGCAGAAGAAAAAAAGTGCCCGGAAAGCACAGAAGAATACAGTAATTTTATTCATGAGTTCATCAAGGAAGATATTGCTCCAGGTGGACGTTTTGAAGGGAAAAGGGTACATACCCGATTCCCACCGGAACCGAATGGTTATCTGCATATTGGGCATGCCAAAGCGATCTGGATCGATTTCGGGACTGCTGAAAAATTTGACGGGATCTGCAATCTGCGGATGGATGATACCAACCCGAGCAAAGAAGACACGGAATATGTAGATGCGATTCAGGAAGATATTCGCTGGCTTGGATTTTCGTGGGATGACCGATTTTATTATGCGTCGGATTATTTCCCGAAAATGTACGAACTGGCAGTGAAGTTAATCCGGGATGGTCTGGCATATGTCTGCGAATTGACGCCGGAACAGATGCGGGAAAATCGTGGGGATCTGACACATCCGGCAGTCAGTCCGTATCGTGACAGGCCGATTGAAGAAAGCCTTGCTCTGTTTGAGCGCATGAAAAACGGTGAATTTGAAGACGGGAAAATGACGCTGCGGGCAAAAATTGACCTTGCGTCAGGGAATTTCAATATGCGAGACCCGGTCATTTACCGTATCAACCATGCACAGCATCACCGGACAGGGGATCAATGGTGTATTTATCCGATGTACGATTATGCCCATCCGATTGAGGACGCAATTGAAGGAATCACTCATTCGCTTTGCTCTCTGGAATTTGAAGATCACCGTCCGTTATACGACTGGGTGATTGAACATGTGGATTTGCCGTCGAAACCCCGTCAGATCGAGTTTGCAAGATTGGGCATCAATAATACCGTGATGAGCAAGCGGAAGCTCCGCAAGCTGGTAGAGGATGGTTTTGTCAGCGGATGGGATGATCCGCGCATGCCGACTCTTTGCGGATTGCGCCGCAGAGGATATACGCCGGCAGCAATCCGGAATTTCTGTGAGCGCATTGGCGTGGCGAAGGTCAACAGCACTGTGGAATACAGCTTTTTGGAGCATTGCCTGCGGGAAGATCTGAATATTACGGCAAAGCGTGCAATGGCGGTATTGGATCCGGTGAAACTGGTCATTACAAACTATCCGGAAGGAAAAGTGGAAGAGTTTGAAGTGGAAAACAATCCCAATCGTCCGGAAGACGGAATGCGTACCGTTACTTTTTCAAGGGAATTGTGGATAGAGCGGGATGATTTTATGGAAGAACCCGTAAAAGGCTATTTCCGGATGTTCCCGGGCAATGAAGTGCGTTTGAAAACAACATATATTGTTCGTTGCACTGGTTGCAAAAAGGATGAAAACGGCAACGTAGTCGAGGTATATGCGGAGTATGACCCGGAAACAAGAGGTGGAAATGCTCCGGATGGCCGGAAGATCAAGGGTACTATCCATTGGGTAGATGCCGCGAATGCTGTGGATGCAGAAGTGCGGCTTTACGACAACCTGTTTACCGTAGCGGACCCGGAGGCTGGAGATTTCCTGGAGCTGTTAAATCCAGATTCTTTGAAAGTTCTGACGGGCTGTAAGGTGGAAGCAGGGCTTGCTGATTTGGAAGCCCCGGCATCATTCCAGTTTATGCGTCAGGGATATTTCTGTCTGGATAACACGGATAGTAAGCCTGGTCATTTGGTATTCAACCGTTCTGTATCCTTGAAGGATAGTTTTAAAAAGAAATAATTATAATTGTGATGAAAAAAACAGCAGCAAGATGGCGTTTTGCTGCTGTTTTTTCATTCATTCTTGTGGTATTAGAGGACAAATGACTATAAAATATCCTCCTGTATCCGAAAAGGGTACAGGAGGATCGGGATTTTCAAAAAACTTTACAGAAAAAATCAAATTTCACGGAAAGAGAAATCTCCATAGAGTGTACGTCCCATTGTCAGGGAACCGCATCCATACATACCATATTCGAAAGAGGTATCATGGATGCCTAGAATAGGATTCCCGTTTAAGAATAGGGTAATTTCACTTCCCACTGCTTCAAGGCGAAGCTCATAGGATTTTCCGAATTCCCATTGGAAATCTGTTTCAGCAAGTTTTTGAAATCCGAAATCATTTTTGTAGATAACTGCTTTCCCGTGTTCCCCTAATCCTGCCGCATAGCACCGCATTGCTCCTTGAGCACGGATTAATAAGAAATGATTTTCTCCATTTATGGGTGTAACAGTAGAACAAATATCGTAATCTTTAGCATAGTAGCATCCCGTATAAGCAAAAGAGGGTTCACAGCGCATGAGAGACAGTTTTCCATCATCGATCGTCCAAGCACCGTGATCGGTAGAAAATGGGGTGATTGTCCCAAACTCTTTGCGCTGCTTTTGGATGGAAATGAAATAATCACTTTTGCCGGTAATGGTAAAATCATCGAGATAGATCATACCCAATGTCTTGGCTTTCGATGGAGAATAGCCTTCTATGACGATTCCAACCTCATCGATCAAATCGCCGTCCACCTGCGGGATTATAAAGGTGACGTCGATCCACTGCTCCTGAACAAGTTTGATGTATCCCTGTAAATGTTCTTTCTTATCACTCATGCTGCGAACATAAGGGGCAATACCGATCGTTTCCCATCCGTTCCACTGATCCAGATAAAGCTTCATGGATACGGTCTGTCCCGGATATACAGTGGGACTGAATACAGGACTGTACCGTTCATCGGAAAATTCATCCCGGCGAAAGAATGGCTTGTAATACAGCTTGCACTGATCTCCACGCACCATGCGGTCTACCAAAATTTGAAGGGAACCTTTTCCAGAATAGGAGACCGTGTCGGAATGTTTTGTACGACAGAAGAAGGAGTTGGAAATACGGAAGTTGTGCGTGGAACCGGGGAGCTCAAAATCAAAATAGATTTCACCAGGTTTCCCATGCGGCTGAAGATATTCTGGTAAGTTTTGGCCATCAATACGATATCCTAATCGAGCCATTTCACAGGCATAGGTTGGAATATCAAGGATATTGAGAGAACCGGAGATACCGGAAAGGACGATACCATCATTGATCGGAGCGCGGTAACGTTCCGGAAGTGCATCGATTCCGCACAGAACACCAAGGACTGTCCCAACATTTCCGGCATTGCAGTCGGTATCCCAACCACACATCGTGGCAATTTCGATCGTACGAGCGAAATCTCCGGCCCCATAACTCATGGCAAGGGCACACACCCCGGCGTTAGGAATAATATGGCAGGCGCCGGAATATTTGTCATAACCCCAATCACGAACTAACAGATCATAGCATGCCCGCCAATCATCAGGATGTTCTTTATGGAAGGAAAGAACCGTGTTGACAACGGCAGCATAGGTAGAATCTGCGGGGATTTGTGTTAAACCAGCATGAATGACTTCAAAAATATCGGAGCTTTCAAAAGCCTTGGAAATACACGCACAGAAGAAGCTGGCGCCCCAGATTCCTTCTCGGTCGTGGGAGACACTGGCAGGAGCTTGGCCATAATCAGCAGCACGTTTAATGTTGCAGGGATTGACAAGCCCCCAGGTATCGATAAATATTTGACCGCCGATTTGTTCCGCGATGGTTTTTCCATTCTGTTGAATGGAACCAGATTGCGGGGCGGGCACACCTTTTTTTAAATTCAGGTAAGCGGTATGTTCGGTGCTGATCCCGTAGCCGCCCCACCAGAACATGCCGACACCTTCTCGGGCGTAGTTCAGCCAGGCGCGAGCGACGTCCTGAGGTTCCAACGGACGGTCAACTGCGTCATCATAAAGAGCTCGGAGGAAGTAGACTGGACCATTAACATCGTCGTCAGCGGCAAAATTTTTGTAGTCTTTTACATAGTCCGTAATCTCCCCATAAGTATCACGGATGCGGGAATATGTCCAAATGGTGGGTTCCACAGGAGCCCCAAGACGGATACCGATATTCATCCCCAGAAAACCGGCGTATACTTTTTCGAGATAATTTTGCGGAATCATGAAAAAACCTCCTTAGAAAAATCAAATATCAACCATCAGTTCAGCGAGGGGAGCATGCTGCTGCGCTCCATAGACATCGGTATCAAAACAGGTCCCGGAAGATATTTTGCGGGCAAAGGTAATTTTGAAACCCATTGCAGGATCGTAAAAAACGAGGTGGGAAATTCTATCGGGATTGATCTGGTATAAATCTGCAATCAGTTCCCGCGTAATGATGCCGCTTTGCTTTATACGCTCGTAATAATCGGGATTATCAAAAAGGACATCCAAGGTAATTTCAAAAGGTCCGCTGTTTTTGGAACGGAGAACTTTGGCAATATCATAAAGCCGGTATTTCGCCATGTTCCAACACCTCCTCCGGATTTAGAAATTCCATGGGGAACATTTCGCAGGGATCGTCAACCTCCATCAGGTGGTAAACGGAAAATTCATAAACAGGTCCAAAAGGTACATCACTGGGAGCAAAAGGAAAGGCTAAATTTCCGGCGGTTGATTTACGCCCTTCATAACCATAGTGAAGCAGACTGGAACGCAGGGAACCACAAACTGTATTGGCAAGCTCCTGAGTTTTCGCAATGACTTCCATGACAACGCCGACTTCGTGAGGAA
>CALWKP010000301.1 GCA_944381295.1 uncultured Clostridia bacterium
ATCTGGAACAAATCCATGGGATATTCCAGATTCCGTTATTCTTCCGCAAAAAACAGGTCCATGAGTGATCTGTCAACAGAAGGAGGAAGAACGGGTAAAAAGGATGATCCGAAATTCCTCCAAAGCAATGATTATTCGGAACAGAAAAATGGCCGCTAGCAAGATTCGGAATTTCGGTAAAGAGTAGTATATGATATCCGCAGAAAGACAGAAGTCGGAAGAAACTTTGCTGGAAATCGTTTCAGGTTTATCTCGGTAATAAAAAATGGAGGATTTAGAATGTTTCGGGTAAGCGAATATCTGGAAGCCCTGACCCTTTTATTACGCCAAAAATTCGGCGGCAGACTGCTGTATGTCGGCCTTCAGGGAAGTTATCTGAGAAAGGAGGCCACGGAAACCAGCGACATCGATATTATGGTGATCTTAGACGGATTGACTGTCCCGGATTTAGAGGATTATCGGGACAGTATTTTCTCCCTTGAGGACCCCGAAAAATCCTGCGGCTTCCTCTGCGGCAAAGACGACCTGGCAAACTGGAATCCTTTAGAGATCTGCCATCTACTGCATACAACCCAGGATTACTACGGGGTATTGAAGGATTTCGTTCCCGCCTATACACAGCAGGATGTCCGGAATTTTGTCAAGCTGAGCGTCAACAACCTATATCATGAACTCTGTCACCGGTACATCCATGCAAGCCGGGAACGGAATATCTCAGGACTGCCAGCAACCTACAAAGGGGTATTTTTCATCCTGCAAAATCTCTTTTTTCTGCAAACCGGTACGTTTGTCCCAACAAAAGCAGAGCTTCTCCCTTTGCTTTCCGGGAAGGACCGATCGGTTTTGGAGCGAGCTATCCAGCTCAGGGATGGCGACGCATACAATTTCCCGGAAAGTTTCGAGCTTCTGTTCAGCTGGTGCCAGGATACTTTGAAGCTCTTGTAAATCTTTCACCATGAAAAACAAAGAACCATTTTATCAATTTCGGACAAGGGCTCTTGCAGGACGTTCTTCTGTAAGAGCTCTTGTTTGAATTATTGATGGAGTCAAAAACCATCAAAATGTCTTTCTCCCAATAGTAAGGACAATCTTTACCATAACCTGCCAGGTTGGCTATTATTAAAGTCCATGAGAAGTAAAAACTACACACAAAATCCTTTTTACATTCTCAGAATTTTCGCCCGTCTTCGACCCACGGTCGGCAAATCACACTTGGACCTGCGGTCGGCAGATCGCGCACGCGTCGTGACCTCCGCCCGGCTATCAGCGAGAAACCTCTTTTGCGCCCGCGCTTTGATTGGTGTCTATTACAACAGGTTTTCTTCTGCTGCCTGTCATCCCGATATTCCCGCCGCATAGCTCGCAAAACAGACCAGTTATAAAAAAGCAGTGGAAAAGTTTCTTTGGTTACTTTATACTGAAAGCAGACCGAGGAGGTGAACAGGATGCATATTGAAATCCGCATCGATGAATCTTGTAAAGAGCCAAAGGTACTCATTATGACCGACAAGATCACGGATGAAGTAAACACGATTGTAGAAGCCTTTTCGGAGACTTCTCCACAAATCATCTCGGGATTTGTCCACGATACTGTGGAAATTCTCGACCAAGCGGATATCCTTCGTATTTACGCATCCGACGGTAAAGTTTTTGCCGATACGATTCGCGGTAATTATCAGCTTCGTCTGCGTCTTTATGAGCTGGAAAGCCGTCTGGACAAAAAAAGTTTTGCCCGCATTTCCAACTCTGAAATCATTAATCTGAAAAAAGTCAAGCAGTTTGATCTGAGCTTTTCTGGTACGATCTGTGTCACCTTGTCCGATGGGACAGTCACCTATGTTTCCAGACGGCATGTGGCAAAGATCAAGCAAATCTTAGGGATTTGAGGTGAACATTATGAAAAAGAAAGCAATTCTTCGGGCATTGATCGGCGCTCCCATCGGACCAGCGCTCAGCATTCTTATCTCCATCATGATTTCTGTTTCTCTCGGCACAGGGGATTTTTATTTCGTAGTGCCGGAACTGACTGCTCGCTGCGGTTCTGAGCTTAACGCAGTAATCCTGCAAACTTGCTGTGTCCTGCTGTACGGAGCGTTTTGGGGGGCTGCATCCGTAATTTGGGAAATGGAACGCTGGAGCCTCTTGCGCCAAACTGTGACCCATTTACTTCTGGGGTCATTTGCAACTCTACCCATAGCGTATTTTATGCGCTGGCTGCATCCTTCTTTTCCCGGTGTTATTCTCTATTTTGCAATGTTCTATGTCTGCTATGCGGTTATATGGGTTTGCATATACTTTTCCATCAAAAAATCCATCCGGAAAATCAACAAGAAGGTTCATGATCTTTCCCGGGACGATGACTTCCTCCCGGATTAACCTCCGGTATTGGAGGAAGGGGCAGCCTTTTCCAGAAATTCCTGCAACGCCGGTCTTTCCCCTGTAAACTATGAGGGCTCCCGCAAAAGTCTTTTGCGGGAGCCCCTATTTTTATGATACTATCCTTTTGGAAAAAACGTTGTCAATTAGTAAGCAACGCCCTGAGCGATCATGGCATCTGCTACTTTCAGGAAGCCTGCGATATTCGCGCCCATGACAAGATTACCTGCACAGCCAAACTCTTCCGAAGCAGCATAAGCATTCTTGTAAATATTCTTCATGATGCCATGGAGTTTCTCGTCAACTTCTTCAAATGTCCAGCTCAGACGGATGCTGTTCTGGCTCATTTCAAGACCGGATACTGCAACGCCGCCAGCATTTGCAGCTTTTGCCGGGCCAAAGAACACGCCGGCTTTGAGGAACTCTTCCACAGCTTCAGGGGTAGACGGCATATTTGCACCTTCCGCAACGATCTGCACACCGTTTGCGATCAATGCCTTTGCATCGTCAAGATCTAATTCATTTTGTGTTGCGCAGGGCAAAGCGATATCACATTTCGTACTCCATACGTGCTTTCCTTCGGTATAAACACTACCCGGCACCCTATCAGCATATTCCTTGATTCTGCCGCGCTTGACTTCCTTGATGTCTTTCGCAACAGCCAGATCAATACCATTCGGATCATAGATAAAACCGTTGGAGTCGGAAAGTGTTACTACCTTACCGCCCAGTTCGGTAGCTTTCTGCGCCGCATAAATTGCTACGTTACCACTACCCGAAATCGCTACAGTCTTGCCAGCAAAGGAAGTACCCTTTGAAGCCAACATTTCATTTACAAAATAGCACAGGCCAAAACCAGTCGCTTCGGTACGTGTCAGAGAACCGCCAAACGGAATACCCTTTCCGGTAAGGACACCAGTAAATTCATTGCGCAGTCTCTTGTACTGACCAAACATATAACCGATTTCCCTTGCGCCAACACCGATATCGCCAGCCGGGACGTCAGTATCAGGGCCGATATGTTTGCAGAGCTCCGTCATAAAGCTCTGGCAGAAGCGCATGATCTCGCGGTCGGATTTACCTTTCGGGTCAAAATCGCTGCCGCCTTTGCCGCCGCCCATCGGAAGCCCGGTGAGGGAGTTCTTGAAGATCTGCTCAAAACCAAGGAACTTGATAACGCTTGCATTGACGGATGGATGCAAACGCAGGCCGCCCTTATACGGTCCAATTGCAGAGTTGAACTGTACGCGGTACCCGCGGTTCACCTGGACCTTGCCCTGATCGTCCACCCAGGACACACGGAACATCACCATGCGTTCCGGCTCCACGATCCTGTCGATAACGCCCTCAGCGATAATGTCGGGACGCTTTTCCACAACAGGCTCCAGGGATTCCAGGACCTCCCGGACCGCCTGCAAGAATTCCGGCTCGCCCGCGTTCCTCTTGCAAACCTTGTCATATACTTCCTGCAAATAACTGTTTTTAAAGCTCATGAAACATATCCCCCTAATCAATCAAAACCGTTTAAATTTCAAAACCTTTTCTATTATATCCAGTTTCTTCTATAAAATCAAGAGAAATTGCATGTTTAATTTAAAAAAATTTCATATTGTTCTGATTTTTTCAGGTTTTGATTCTTTTTCTCGGATTTTTTTGCAAGAAACTTTTTTTCTGCTTCATTATTTTCTCGGTGGAAATTCACAGGAATTTCTTTTCCGGCCGCCTCATGTTGATGATTTTATACAAAAAGCCGCCGCTTCCCATAAAAAAGCAGAAAGGCAGCGCCTTCCTCCTAATTCAGATAGGAGAAAAGCGCCGCCTTGATTCTGCCGCATGGACTCCTGCCGGATCACCGCGTCATCCAGCGCCGCGCACCCTTAATACACGGCGCCCCTATCACAGCGGATGGGATTTTTCCCTTTTCAGCCCGGCAGGACCTTCACATAAAACGTCCTGCTCCGCGGGCCGTCATACTCGCAGAAGTAAACCGCCTGCCACATGCCCAACACCAGAGCGCCGTTTTCCACCGGCACCGTCACGCTGCTGCCCGTCGTCAAAGCCTTCAAATGCGCCGTCGTGTTGCCCTCCGCGTGACGGAATTCCGGGCGGTCCGGGAATGTCTGCCGCAGCGCAAACAGCAAATCTGTCACAACATCCGGGTCCGCATTCTCGTTGATCGTCATTCCTGCGGTCGTGTGAGGGCAGTAGACCAGGCACGCCCCGTTCTTGACGCCGCTCTTCGCCAGCGCTTCCCGGACCCGCGGCGTCACATTATAAAACCCTTCTTCGTCTGTCCGGATATGATACTCATAGATCATGTTCTTCCTCCTATTCGCCAATGATCTTGACCAGGACCCGTTTCTCCCGTTTCCCGTCAAACTCAAAATAAAAGATCTGCTCCCAGGTTCCAAAATCCAGTTTCCCTTCTGTCACCGCTGCAACCACTTCCCTGCCCATCACGGTACGCTTCAAATGCGCGTCTGCATTGTCTTCATAGCCGTTGTGCCGGTATTGGCTGTACGGTTTTTCCGGCGCAAGCTTTTCCAGCCACACCTCATAATCGTGGTGCAGCCCGCTTTCATCGTCATTGATAAATACCGATGCGGTAATATTCATAGCGTTCACCAGGA
Organism: uncultured Clostridia bacterium; assembly: GCA_944381295.1. Classification (GTDB taxonomy): domain Bacteria; phylum Bacillota; class Clostridia; order Oscillospirales; family Acutalibacteraceae; genus CALWKP01. Next base: position 5,007 of record CALWKP010000301.1, read on the forward strand.
TTAAGCCTTCCTGAATCCCGCTCTCCCGCAGCGCCTGCTCCACGTCCCGCGTGATGTTTACCAGTCCCCGCCTCGACGGCAGGCAAAAATGCAATTCCTTCCGGTAGGATTTCATCGCTCATTCCCTCTTTTTCCGCTTTCCGGCTTGTATTTTTCCAATTCCTTCCAGCCAACATTGCTTTTCTTCTTACGCGCAGTTCCACAATTCTTCCAGGTCGTTCCAGGCTTCCTGCTCTGTGTCGGCAGAAAACTGGAACTGCCCCATCCCATCATACACTTCCACATGCCCGTTCACGTTCAAAATCCGGTATTCCATCTGTCGGCACCTCTTTCTTCTTTGATTTTGTGCCTTCAGTATAGCATACCGACTGTCCGATAAACCGGACTCCTATCAACTTTTATAAAAATCTATAATTTTTTTTGCCAGCTCTGCAAACTCATCAGCCACTTCCCGCGGCGCCACGATTTTCGCTTCCGTTCCAAAGCCAAAAAGCCACGAGAAAAACTGCGGGCTGACCTCTACCGGCACGGTCGCTTCAAAATGTCCGTCCCCGCCCGGCGTGAGAAAAATATCTTTTCCAAACCGATCGATCACCGGCCCGATCAAGCGGTTTGCAAAGCGTATCCGTACGGTCTTTTCCTGCCCGCCGAACATCCCAAACATCCGCTTGCTGTATTTCCCTGCGTCAAAATTCCGGAACAATTCCTGTCCCTGGCGGGTTTTCTTGACAATGCGAAGCTCTGACATCCGGTCGATCCGGTAATGCCGGATCGACCCGCTTTCTGAATCATACCCTACCAGGTAATAATTTTCGCTGTTCCACAACAGCGACCACGGGCTGACGTGATACCGTTTTCCGCCCCGGCGCGCTATCTCCTTCACCTTTTCCCGGCTGCTGAAATCCAGTTCCCACTGCAGATACCGAAAACTGACCTGCTTTCCTGCCGTGATCGCTTCATGGATCTTCTCTATCGTATCATAAACACTCTGGTTTGCCGCCTTTACCCGGCTTGAGATCACCACCTGCCGCTTCAGCGAACCAGCTTCATGCTGTCCCGCCATGTTTTCCAGTTTTTTCAGCAGTTCCCGCGACTGCTGTGGTGGAATCGATCTCGACGACTGCACTGCATCCATCATCAGCTTTAATTCCGGCGTTGCAAACAGCCTTTCCGCCACATAATATCCCCGGGGCCGGCCGGACATCCGGATATCCATCCCCGATTCCTGCAAGGCCCTCAAATCATCATAGATACTTTTTCTTTCTGCCGGGATCCCCTCTTTCTGCATCACGGAAAGGATACTCCCCATGGTGAGCGGGTGTTCCTGGTCGGTGCGCTCTAACAAAAGGTTTTGCAAAAATAACAGCCGCTGCTTGGTCACCGGGGTTTTAGCCACATCATTCTCTCCTGTCCATCCGGGTCCGCTCCCAATAGGCGCTCATACTCGATCCCGGTTTTTCCGTGATATCTTCCCCTAAAAAATCCGGCGGCTGGAACCTTTGCGCTTCCTCTACCGTTGCAAATTCCACTTCTGCATACCGGAATTCCCAGGGTGATCCCTGATCCACCAGGCTGCACTCCAGTTTTTCTCCTCCCGGCAGCCGGTACGCCCGGTACACCTTCCGAATCAACGGTTTTCCAACCAGCTCTTCCAGCTCACAAAAGACCTCTTCTGTGATCGGCAGTTCGATCTCCTGCCGTACCAATGTCCCTTTCCCTTTGAAACATAGCTCATAGGAGGTTCCTGAAGCATTTTTCCTGCTCCGGATCCGGACCGTCGGCTCGGTACAAAGATATCCCTGACACATTTCCGATTCTTCCACAAGCGGAAGATCCGGGAATTCTTCCAATAGAAATTTCCGCTCAATCTCCATCTGGTTTCCCCTGCCTTTCTTCTGATACTCTGCGCGCGGCTTCCCGATATCCCACGATCTGCAAGTCGCTTTGTGCGCAGGCATCCGCCCAATCCGACGCCATGTGCCGGTCGTATACCGCGGCTGTTCGGAATCCCGCTGCCCGCGCCGTCTTTAGCGCATACAGGGCGTCCTCATATACCGTAACCTCTTCCGGCTGCGCACCCAGACGCTCCGCCGCCAGCAGGAAGATATGCGGGGTATCTTTCCCACGGCCGATCTCCGTACATGTCAGGATAAATTCAAAATATCCCGCCACGCCCAAACGCTCCAGCGCGCGCGATACATGCCCGTACTCCGAAGCAGTTGCGACGCACATGCGCACGCCGTGCTTTTTCAGCTGCGCAAGATACTCTTCCACCCCGGGCTTTAACGGGATCTTGTAATAATATTCCTCTTCCACCATTCTGCTGATCTGTTCCATGATCTCCGGAACCGTATCCGGGAGATCAAATTCCCTCTGCAAAAATTCTGCGCTCTGCTGCAGAGAAAATTCTTTGAGCCTTTTACTCAGGTCCTCGGTCACAGTGATCCCATGCATCCGCAAAAACCGCTCGTCCAAATCATCCCACATCCCCACGGACTCCAGGATCGTGCCCTCGCTATCACAACTCGCCTAACCTGTCATACCCCCTCCTGCCCGCCGCGAAACCTTTCCGACCACACCCC
>CALWKP010000302.1 GCA_944381295.1 uncultured Clostridia bacterium
AATAAGCGTCCGAGGTCGTCGTATTGTTGAGCCGTGCATACAGCCCAAGCATTCCGCCATGCTCGCCGCAGTAATTGCAGCGCCACACATTTTTGACGAAATTGACATTCATCTTTCCCCGGCGATCACCACAGAACGGGCAATCCACATAGACACTATTTGACTGCTGACGCCTGATACGCAGGTGCAGCAGTTCCACGACATCCATGATATTGAACGGAAATTCATCCGGGTATGAGCCCATCTGTTATTCCTCCCTTTGTACCCTCGATGGGGTTTCAATCATCCGGTCTTCTGGAGCGAATCGAGGACCAGCTGTGCCGCAGCGCGCACCAGATTGTTTTTGCTTTTGCCCGGGATCAAGTAAAACCGCAGATTGACCGGGCGTTTCTCCGCCACCTGCGCGATCGTCATGCCGCGACAGATACCGTCATCCACAACAACCTGCCTGGCCTGCTCCAGCGTCATCACCTGCAGAAGTTCTTCCACAGGCGTATTCTGTGTGTAAGCCGGAACCTCTTTCTGTGCGGGCGCATTGTTGCTCTGGGACTCAATCAGCGTCTCGGCCTTTTGGGCGGGCAGCAGCAGTTCATCCGTCTGCTCCACGGCTCCCGGCTCAGCGGCTGCCATCACAGTATCCGTGGGCACCACTTTCTCCTCCTTAACAGGCTCCACCGGCAGCCGCTGTTCCACCGGCCCCACAGGCGGGGCCGTCACAGCCGTTTCCGGGGCCACAGATGCCCTCTGCTGCGTTTTAAGGCCCTTTTCAGGGAATTCCCCCACATAGGGCGCAGCGGGCTTCTGAGGGGCGCTGGCAGGCTTTAGCGTCGGTGCTGTATGCTCCGCCTGAATAGGTGCAGCCGCAGTCGTCCTTTTCTCGGCGCCATCAGCCTTTTCCTGTGCTGCTGTGGCCTGTGCATCGGCGCTAATGAGCTGGATGCCAAAACCGGCATCCGTAAGCGCCTGGCTTAGCGCCTCATTCTGCGCGCTCCTGACAAAGTCACGGCTGTCCTGAATCTGCTGCTGAGCTACGCTCATACTGAATGGCTCGATATCGCCGCGGTCCAGAAACACACGGGCCTCGAAAATCGCCATCTGTTCGGTGATCCGCAGCGCTGTCACGCGCATACGCCCATTGGGATGGGCCATGCGGAACCACAGCTTCTGGTAAGGCAAGTCCAGCTTGATGCTATCCTTGGTGCGCCGGAGAAATTTAAGTGGATCAAATCCCGGCACCTTGTTCAGTTCCTCCACGGCTGGTACGGCCTCATACATGGTTTTGGCGTTGTTGCTGTTTTCGTTCATCTCGCAAACTCCCTCCTGTTAAATAAAATAGGAGACGCCATGTGCTTTTCTGCACTTTGCGTCCCTTTTTAACCTGCGTGTTTCCATTCTTTTTCCGCTTTATCCCCGGGCGGGATACCGGCGTGTCTGACATACGCATGAAAATACATACCAATGCGTGTGCCCAACAGCGTGTTCCGCTTACTGATCTCATTTCGATGGATCGCCATGAACAATGCCTGCTTCTGGCCGATCAGCACCACACGCTTTTTGGCGCGGGTAATTCCGGTATAGAGCAGGTTCCGGTAGAGCATGACAGTATGAGCTTTCAAAAGCGGCATGATAACTGTTTCATACTCAGAACCCATCGATTTATGGATGGTGGTGGCATAGGCAAGGTCCAGATTGACCATATCCTCTACACTGTATTCCAGTTCCCGGCCAATCCCAAAATCGAGTCCGATACGCTTTCCATTCTCACCGTCTTTGATATAACGGATAAAGCCAAGATCGCCATTGGATACCTTTGCGGTGTTCTTGGTCTGCATCACGCGATCATTGACTCGGAAAACCTTGACACCGATTTTGATCTCATCTTCGGCGCATCGAAATGGGTTGACCACTTCACGGATGGCCTCATTGAGCTGTTCCGCCGACGCTGCACCTTCTGAGCGGAAGGGGGACAAGATCTGCACCCGGTCGATCCCGCTTTTTTTGATCTCTTTGCAATAGCAGGCGATGACACGCTCGGCAGCATCCGCCTGATTATCGCTCGCCATGAACATGAAATCCGGCCCATAGTACAACTTGGTATTGCCGTCGTTGATAAACTTGGCATTGTAAGCGATCAGACTGTCCTTGGACTGGCGAAAAATCTGATCCAGTACAGTGACAGGCACCAGCCCGCAGTCGATCAGCTCACGGAACACATTGCCTGCGCCCACACTGGGAAGCTGGTCCGGATCGCCTACAAGCACGATTCGAGTTCCTCCCTTGATGCGGGAGAAGAATTTATCTGCCAGCCACATATCCACCATAGAAAATTCGTCTACAATGATTAGATCAGCCGATAACGGCTCCTGCTTTTTCGTTCGGTTGACATCGTCCTCCTCGCTGCCGAGACCCAGACCGCTGTGAAGCGTCCGGGCCATATCAAAGCCGGTGCTCTCTGCCATACGGCGGCTGGCTCTGCCCGTCGGCGCCATCAAAACGATTTGGCCGTCAGGGTGCAGCCGGCGGTACACCTCCAGGATCATTTTCAGCACTGTTGTCTTGCCGGTGCCGGGAGAACCTGTGATGATGGAAAGATTGTGGCGGTACGCCGTATAGACGGCTGCCTCCTGCCTGGAGGACAACACCACTCCCATCTCACGCTTGGCCCGCTCCAGTACCCGCTCGACCTGCTCCGGTTCCGACAGTTCCACTAACCGCATGGCAATACAGCGGGCAGTTTCGTCCTCCTGTGCAAATACCCGGGGCAGATAGATATTATCCTTGACTGACACAACCTCGCCTTTGAGGATCATATCCTGCAGCACATCCGCGACCTCCTGCGCCTGAAGGCGAAGTGACGGCACAGGAATCTTGTTGTTGAGCAGCCGGAGCGCCTCTTTCCGCAAGGCTTCACCTGGCAAAAACAGGTGTCCTTTGGCTTCTTTTCCATCCTCCAGCACCCAGAACAGCGCTCCTTTGACCCGCATGGGGTCATAGAGATCACCGCCGTTCTTCTGAACAATAGCGTCTACGCGCAGAAAGCCAAACCCGGATATCTGGCACAGTTCAAATGGACTCCTTTTCAAGATGTCCACGCTGGCCGGCCCGAAATACTGATAGATCTTGAGCGCCGTTTTCGGTGTGATCTTGAACGGGGAAAGCAGGGCCATCAGATCCTGCATCATCCGGCTCTCCGCATAGGAAGTCTTGATGTCCTCCAGCTTGCTTTCCGTAATACCCTTGATTTCCAAAAGCCGTTCCGGCTGGTTCTGCAGAATATCCAGCGTGTCCTCTCCAAAACGGGAGACGATCAGCGCGGCGGTTGCAGGCCCGATGCCTTTGATAAGGCCCGATGCCAGATACCCCTCCACACCGCTTTTGGTATGGGGGACGATCTCGCGCCATTGCTCCACCTGAAGCTGCATACCATACTTGCCCTGCTTCCATTCGCCGTCCAGTTCCAGCTCCACCGCATCCGTGCGGGGCAGTTCATAGCCGGTCGCCACAAAGCGAATCAGATGGTCTCTATACCGGCGGGTGGAACGGGCCTCCAGCGGCACCTCTTTGTCAGCAGTCTTCACACTGATAATGCAGAACCGGTTTGACGGATTGTGATAAATCGTCCCGTCATACATTCCTCTGTGGATCACTTTCTTTTTCCCTCCTTTATGCCGCTTTGGTATCGGCCTTTACGCTAAAACGGCGAAACTCCGAGATCGTGACATATTGCTCATAGATGTCGGGGTGATCCAGTTTCAGCCGGACCAGATTGCCCTTGTCAATGTTAGGCTTCCGCACCGGATTGTAGGTGACGGTATAATTTACGCCGTCCTGCTGACAAACGGCTTTGCAGCTTTTACCCATTTCAGCTATCAGTGCCCCTTTCAGCCGCTGCATATCCGCATCGATCTCCTTGCTGCTCTTTTCTGCCAGCTTCTTTTCCTCTTGAAGCTGAAGATAGCGCATCAGCTTTGCAGTCAGGGTAAAATCAAAGGTCACCACGGGGGCTTCTTGATCTGCAGGGCCCGTATGCCGGCGCACGCTTTCAATTACAAGGTCGCCGTCTTCGGTATAGGGTGGCGGTATTTGAGCAAGGACATGATTCACCCAGAAATGATGCACCAGAAAAATCATCTCATCCTCATAAACCTCGTCGCGACGAATCTCACGGATGATGGTTTCCTCCTCATTGTTGCCGTACAGGCAGCAGAAGAAACAGCGATCCACATCCATAACGGCCATGTAATGGCGCCCCTGGGTTTCGTAATAGACCGGAACAGTTTCTTCCCCGCCCATCCACCAGTGATCCTTGGCATTGTAGTTCGTGGTTTTGATTTCCAGAATCGCGGTCATACCATCCGGAAGTTCCACAAAGTAATCCACATCAGCCAGCATCCAGGGATACTTAGGGTGCTGGAACATCTTCTTGACCTGATAGACCTTGTAGCCGGTTCGATGCTGAAAAATTTTCGCCACCAGCGGCTCCAGCAGATGTCCTATTTCCAGAGCAACCCAGTTTTCTTCGTTGTCCTCAACCGCTGCAATATTCAGCTTGTCGTAGTACAGGTCACGGGCTGTCCGCCAGGGCGATATCCCCAACAGCGCAGCCACATCACTGCCACCAATTCCTTTTCGCCGATAAGCGAGCCATTCCTTTTCGGATAAGCCTGCGGTCTCGACCAGCACCTGCGGTTGATGCGTTTCCTTCAATACCGCACAGCTATCCGGCATACTCAGCACCCCCTTCTCGTTGGACGGGGAACAGAATACACCTTTCTCACCGACTGACGCCTTTGGACAGGAGGCTGCCTTTTAAGCTGCTTCCAACTCCCGCTACCCTTCATTTTGTTCACCATGATCTTATGGCTCTGCATTTTCTTGTTCATTCGCATACCTGCCTTTCTGATTTTTGTTATATCCTCAAAGCCATTTCCGGCGTTTGGGCAAAAAATAAGCGAGGTTGACTGCGGCATACGCCTGCTGTCCATAGCTCTCTATGGGCCAAAGTCATCCTCGCAAAAAGAGAGAACGAGAGTCCTCCGCAAACAAAAAAGCCAGCAGCATACCGGCCCATACGGGCGCAGTAATACTACTGGCACAAGTACAATCTTAACTGCGTGTGCAATGCGGGCTTTCGGCCTGCGGTACAGAACAAGAGTCTGTATCCCTTACGGGAACGCACAAAAATCAATTACAAGGCAAGTGTAGCACAATATATAGAGTTAGTCAAGCTCAAATGATGATACATATGGTATTCAAAAAATAGCCTAGGCTGTTTAATGCCTTTTTCCGATAAATGATGAAATGTGCAAATTGTTTTCATTTTTTTCTTTTTTTATAGAGCATACAGACATTATACCAGAGGATTCCGTAATAAGTCTGTACGTTCGTATAACAGGTTTATGGTTTTAGTAAGGATACTGTAAGTGTTAGCGGGTGCAAACGGTATGAAAGAGGACAAGGCCAGATGACCAGATTGCTTCAACGGCTCTGCATTTGAGGTTTGGACGGCGTGAAACTTATCGTTGGAGGCAAGGTACCTTGTCATGTTGGAGGCTGTAGGAGAAGTGTTTCTTGAGGCCGGTGTACTATCTGTTCTCTGTATAACACATTGCTCCAAGGCGAATCTAGTGGCTAAAATGCTCAAGGCGATCCACGCCCAAGAGAGTGAGGAAGCTGTCCAGGAGAAATGAAGGACTACGCCTAATGAAGCTGAAAAAGGTAGAGAATGGCATTGAGCAGACTCTAACTTATTGCAGTTTTCCCAGTGAACACTGGACACGAATCCGAACAAATAACGTGATCGAAAGGTTGAACCGGGAGATCCGCCGCCGTACCCGTGTGGTGAACAGCATCCCGGACGGCAACTCTACCCTCATTATGGTCTGCGTTTGACCACAAAAAATCTTGCTCTATTCACACACCAAAACGATGTTTACTCGGTATTCTGGATTGACCCACATCACCAATCCCATACTCCCTGTGCTGTCGCTACCTCATCATTAGAGAAACTACGGTACATTCCTGTATATATTTTTTTATCCAATTCCAGAATATGTAGCAACTTAGCATTATAGTCAGTAGAACATTTGTTGCAAATTTGATCTTTAATCGCTTTATTTTTTAGTTGTTTACAGACTGCTACATACTCTTTTGCCAATGCTAACAAATCATCCAGTTTTAAACTTTCAATACTTTTAAGTGTAATTTGCGCGTGAACACTCAATTCATGCAATAATCTTATTTCCTTTCTCTTAATGATGGATATATTTTTAAAGTATTCGGAAAATGCTTCCAATGCACGATACCCATATGGGTATCGTGCATAATTGTATCCAAATGTATCGAATTTGGGATAATAATAGGGATATGCTGAAAGATAATCACCAATCTTTTTATGTATAGCAAATTCTTCTAATCTATAATCAGAGATATTTTTGTAGCTAATCAAATGGATTCCAGGATAATAGTTTAGATAAGAATAATCCATATGTGCTGATAAAACAGCTTGTTGTAAATCAAAGGAAGATACCATAGAACAAAAAAATTTCCAGTATTTATTTCATTAGTAATAAAATGGTCTGCTACATAAAAATTGGTTCCTTCATATCCATATATTAGTAATGGGTGAGCAAAATGATTTACGCCACACATTCTTGAATGGCACGGGATATAAAATGTGTCTACGGAAACAATAACATAATATGAATTATTTAAAGACTCTCGTACAAAAGAGAGAAAATCTGAAATCATTTCATGAGGAATCTTATAATTATCCAGTAAGATACTGTTATCTGCTACAAATTCGGGTAGAATTTTTAAATAAGGTGAACTATTGTTATCATTAGGATTATAGCAAAAATATAATCCTTGACAATTATTTACTAACCACAAAGCAGCAATATTGCAATTATTTCCGTATAGAATAGCTAGCCCCTGAGTAAATGCTGGAATTGTCTGATATGCTGGAATTTGTAAAGGAAGTTTCGGCATAATAGTCACCATTCCTGTTATATAAATACATTACCAGTAAATAAATACCAATTCTATCATGCATGAACGAATGAAAGTTTAAATTTACTGCTATAAATAAAATATAACAAAAAATTCAACCTATATCCTCCGAAATTTAACGAACTTAATATTTTTTAAGTTTTACTACTAATAATTTTGTATTAATTTAACCGATTGTTTATCTCACAGATGCCTATATAAATATTAATACTTTACAAATACTGTTCTGAGTGTTATACATAATTTTTCTAATATCGTCCTTTTATGTAATTCTTTAAAGTATCTAAAAGTCTTTGTGAAATATTGTAATCTAACTCTTTCAATTGATTAATATAGTTTTTATAGTTGTTTACCTACAAATATTTACTATTTTTCAAGTACTGATTATGCTTCATCATTTCTAGTAATAAATTACAGTTTCCTTCTAATACAATATAGTTTTGGGCGATATCACTCATTCCACATTCACGATATTCGTCTGTCAATATTCTACATCTTTTTTTATCAGCTGCTTATGTTCTGTAATTGTATAAAAAGGGCAAACGTCAAAAAAGCCTTACTATTCCTCAGATATTCTATTAATATATCATAGCAATCTAAGCCCCCATCTATAAACAGAATTAAAAATATCTTCTGTTTCCTGAATGCGATAACGGAACATTGTATTATTGCTATTAACATAATCTTCTAAAAAATAGAAATTACCGATAGATCAAATGAATAAATACCCGTGGAACTTTCTTCGCTTCCATCAAAAGGAACTATATTTTTCGCTTTCAATAAATAGAGGTGTATTTTATCAATTTCATCGAAATTCTAAAGTGATAAATTCCAAGCATTCAAAAATTCGCCGTACAAACATCTTTCTGGTATTTACTTCTAAAGAAATTAGAAATATTAAATCGTTTTATTTCATCATCATATCCGTAAACCATTATTTGATGGTCAATAAAGGTTGTGTCATAGTAGGCTGGTATTTTATTTCTATAAACTTGTAATATTACATAATATCCAGAATTAATAGAATATTTAATAAAGTTCAATTTTTCTTCTTCTGCCATATTGAAAAAATAATCCATTCCTATTTTACTAATAGACACATGAGGACAATTATGCCCAAAAGAAGATTTGAAATAAATAATTAATTAATTAATAGTATCAAAATCATCTAATAAATTCCCATTAAGCTGAATATAATTACTATATATCCATTTTAATTTTAATTGTCAGCGTCGTTTAATATTGCTGTTAAATGTGTATCCCATGGAAAAGTAGCAACAATTGGAGCGTTTAACTTTAATTTCATACAGACTTCTCCTTTTTTATAGTTAGTGTAATTTGTGGCTCAGTTCACCTGTTTTCTAATTTTAAAAAAAGCTTCATTTTCTTACTTTTTTGAAATTTCATATATTATTGATTAGATTTAATTAAGCGAAATATGTGACAAAACAATAACGTATAATTAGTTTTTCAAAATAGACACAGTTAGCAGCTCTGAAGTATGGAAAATTAGGAAATCTATGATATAAGCTATTTATTCAATGAACAAAATAGAGAAGTACCTATTCCACTTGAATAGGTACTTCTCTAGGTTTTCTGGACATATTATTGATCTGATGTTAATGCAAACAGCAAGACTCTCGCTAACTTGTCGCTAAATCTGATGACAATATCATCTGAAACATCTTCACATCCATTGTTGTGCCCCAATAAATTCCGATAGTAGGTAATATCATCTTCTAAATAATTCTTGTTTGGTCTTGTCGTTTGATGGAATCCTATTGGGTCACTTGCATTTGCTGGATTGTAACAGTCGCTAATGAACTTTGTTATTTCTTTTTGCCTATGGTTAGAAGATACTAAGCTAAGCAACAGTTCATATTGCATTAGGAAGCGGACCACAATATTGTCAATCTTCATAATGTTATAGAAAAGCATATAGAAATCGTCAACATCAGAACAAGAGAATTTCAGTTCAAAACATTCTTTAAAACTATCCACTTTACATTGACTTGTTGCTGTAAGGCTGGCACGTAATCCAACTCTACTCTTCAATAAACTAACTTTATTAGGTGAATTAGGATTATATATGTTCTCGATACATATATTAAACTTAGAAACAGTTGGCTGAACTTTCAAATATAGATTCACAAAAAAGCGTTGTACCTTTGAAGTTATTTGGGAAAGTATGGTTTGATCCACAGTTATATATCCTTTTAAATAAATCTTAACCCCATCAATTGAATTATTTGATTGTAGAATTTCAACTTCATCAATTAAGCAATCGTCCTGTATAGAGAAGGTATGGACATCGCCTCTAATAATGCTACCTTGTACCCCACTCACTTTATATAAGATAAACTGCTTCATTTCCATTTAACCATCCCCTAATCTGTTCTTACGCTTCTTATGCCTTAAAAGGCTTTACAGCAGTAATTCTATTTAAATAATTATAACTGGAAAAACGAGTATTGTAAAGAATTCCGAATTTACTCCGAGGATTACATTGTAGAAGTACAATACACATTGGTCAAATGAATAAGAAAGAATGAAAGATAGGGCCGCATCTATTATAGTTGAAGTTGAAGACAACCATACCAGCACACAGAGGCAGAACATCTATTTATTTTCCCATGACCAGAACGGACGTCGGAAACAGATAATCATCCCCTCTCCAAACAGTCTTTTTTCGAAAGCTTTACGAATGACAGCCATCGGTACGCTGTCTCAGCAGAACAGATACTGCCTCCATTCGGAACACTTTTTAAGTAAGGCGGCAGCTTGATATGACCGGTATTGAAAACCGGCAACAGTACATCTCGGATTTCTGCACTGACCGTTTTTCGTACTGAGAAGCTAAATCACGTTCATTCCAATATTCTGCTTTAAAAACACTTCGGATATTTTCCAAGAGCAGTATCCTATTTTCAGAGTTCTAACTATTTTGTAACGCTGAAATTTCTGACATTTGTTCCTGCTCTTCTGCCAACACGGTATTTCTGGAAATCCTCGTCTTTTTTAAATTAGTCGGTGTATCTTACTATCCTATGGCAACCCTTTGTCGCTGTTTTCACGGTACGGATATGAAATTCTTCCCGCCGCTTCATCACAAACACCAATACCATCATAACGATCTGCTTTACCCATACTGTTTTTCATGATTCAGTATTTCATACTCTTGTTTTTTTGCTTCAAATCATCATAGTTTTTCCTTTTTGATCTTGGGGGGATTTCCGCTTCCATCTCCACGTCACAAAATAAGGATTCTGGTGCAACACGCGTATGTTTTTTTCTGTTTCAAAGATACTGCTGCTCAATTCTTTCAACGACGCTGTCCCCAACAGACTTTGAATGAACACGCGCAATTCATCAGGGATATCGACAGCAAAAGGAATACAGGTAATCGCTAAGCCAAGAACAGTGCAGATCCCTTTTTTGAATAAATTTTCCCTCTCGGTTTCCAAGTGAATCTGCATTTGCACATGGGCATCTTGCATATCCAAATACAAATCCCGGATTGTTTTCTCCCCTCTATCCAAAGCTTCAACAAATTTTTGTATCAGGATTCGATATTTGCAATACTGATCTCCATATTTCGTGGTGATGTTCAGATAATCTTCTGCCCGTGCTCCGTATAAGAAAGGAAACTGAAAAAACAGTTCCTCTATCCGTTCTTTTGTCAAGGCGATACCGTTTACATCCAACAAGGCGGTGGGGTCTCTGTCCCAGTATTCCTGAGTACGAAACGTATCATTTCCGGAGAGGGTCGTGACACTCCAGCCTGCCGAATATGACATTGCCAAATCAAAGCTTCTTGGCAGCAGAGAAATGATGTCCTGCTTTATGTATTCGCTGTATTTCATCACCATTTCCAAATAAGACCGATTTATTTTGTAATCCGTTGCAGCTCCAGCGTAATAAGATGTCGTGAAAAAAGGTTCTGTCAGAATGAGAGAAGAAGGAAAGATGCACATATATTTAAGAGTATTGGTGTCCAATTGAGGCGATACAAAATGTAACGGCCTCGAATCATTTGATGCGAACCCCTGAAAATATTCACGGACCAGATTGTAAAGTTCAACTATCCAGTTTTCCCTTTGCGTGTCGTGATAACTGATCGTAGTAGTGAGGACGGGATCACACTCCTGTGTCAATTGTTTCAGGTTTTTGATCTTACCGCTTTCCAAAACAGGAGAAAGCCGTGACAGAAATTCCTGATTCGTCATCATAAATTCACATCCTTATGAGACTTTTCTTAAAATCTTTTATCTATAAAACAATTATACCAAAGACCAGATTTTTTTGGCAAAGCAAGAAAATATTTTTTCCAAACTTCGTTTATGCCGCTTTTCAAAAACCTGGCGCTATACGGGTATTTTTCTCGTGAGAAAATCGACTTGCGGCACAAGTGGATCCACTCTGGAAGGTAAACTTTTTACGTTGTTATGCCAACCAGAAGCTCATATGTCGGCTTTTGATCCAGCTTATCCCAGAAAGCACTTTTGAAAGCGCAAAGCAGTTCCGTTTATTGCTGGATAGAACATCTATCATCACATAAAGCAATCACAATTACCATCCCGCTTTTTAAAACTACAAAAAAATAGAATATCTCTGTTAAAAATTGCAGAAAAACAGGATGTTCTCACCTATATATAGGCGTATAGACATCGTATGGATCTCCATACGGATCTGTACGCCATTTTTTGTACCTTGATAATTGTATATCTTCCCTATCGGAGTTATACAGGCGCTTTGGATAGTGTGCACCTGCGCGCCCAAAGCTTTATGGCTGCACAGCGGCCTCCTGAAAATACGCGGCGGAATAACCGGCGCAGGAAATGGCCGATTGGGAAATTCAAACTCTGAAAACACGAGATTATGATTGTTTATCCGTTTTGAAAGAAGGAAATTTCATGAAAAAGCAAATTATTTGTACAAAGCAATCTGTAAAACGGCTTCAGGATTACCCTGACGTTTTGACCGTAGAAGAAGTCAGCGAACTTTTAGGAGTTTGCACCAAAACAGTGTATAACATGATCAAGCGCGGCGAACTGGAAAACCATCATATTGGCAGATTATTCAGGATCCGCAAAGAAACAGTATTATCCTATCTTGGTATGAAATTGTCAGAATGAATATGTCTATCAATATTTCTTTGAAGACCCATTCATGCTATAATATCATTGTCAATGGTAGGTGGGAATTACTGCACAAAGGAGGAAATCAAAATGTTAGCAGGCCACCTTCAAGTAAAAAACGGAAAATACTATGCTGTTTTAAATTGTAAGCATCCTAACGGAACCCGTTTCCCCAAATGGATTGCAACTGGACTACCTGCAAAGAAAGGAAACAAACGGGCTGCCGAAGCAATTCTGGATGAATTCCGGAGCACGTATAACGAGTTCGGTGAACCAATCGATGAGGCGGAGGATATTCAGAAATCTGACGGAAAGCGGCCGTCTCTGAAAACAAAGAAAACTGAAAACAGGACTTCAATATCTTCTGCTAGTTCTTCTCCCTCGCTTTCTGGAGACATGCTTTTTTCGGACTACATGCTGGCATGGCTTTCCTATAAGGAAACGGAAGTGGACCCTGTTACTTTTGGAGGATACTGTGAATCCGTAGAGAATCATATTTATCCATACTTCAAAGATAAAGGGATTACACTAGCTCAATTGGATTCTCTACAGCTTAAAGAATTCTATAAAAAAGAACGAATTGGAGATCCAGAACACGGAATCCCTGGAAAAAAAGGAACAACTGTCGTCCGTTATCATGCCAACATCCATGCCGCGTTGGAAAGCGCAATAGCTGACGGGTTGATCGGTCATAATGCGGCGCATAAGCAACGGCCGACTACCGAAAAATATGTCGGCAGTTTCTATATGCCGGAAGAAGCGCTGGAGTGTATGCGGCTTGCTGAAGGAACCAAACTGGAGCTAGCCATCTATTTTGGATTGTTTTACGGTTTGCGGAGAAGCGAAATTGTTGGGTTGAAATGGCAAAACTTTGATTTTGTCAGAAACACTTTTACAATTGCACACACCGTCACGGTTTATCGCAAGCGAGGCAAAGGAAAGACGATGGCTTACGCAAAGGATAAGACGAAAAACAAGTCCAGTATGCGGACCTTACCTCTGATACCGTTGTTCCGTGAGAAACTGCTTGATTTGAAAGAGAAGCAGAAGTTTGAACGTTCACTTTTCAAAAAATCCTATAATCCGGATTACATCGGCTATGTATATGTCGATGAACTCGGTAATTTGATTCGTCCAAATTATATTTCTACCGAGTTTCCGAAATTTTTAAGACAGCATGGTTTGAGAAAAATTCGTTTTCATGATACCCGGCACAGTTGTGCCAGCCTGTTGCTTCGCAACGGAGTTTCCATGAAGGAAATTCAGGCGTGGTTGGGACATAGCGACTATGGAACGACCGCTAATCTCTATGCCCATCTAGACTTAGAGGATTCTATGCTGCATTCTGCAGCAAAACTAAGTTCTGGACTGTTTGGCTCTACCCCTACCGGTACAGAAGAAGGATCTGAAAACGACTGAGACAATAACAGCTATAAGAATTTGTGCGGATTTATGATTGATTATGCAGAAAAAAGAGCTGTCAGCTCGAACCTGACAGCTCTCCCTCGGAACAATGGCTCCTCTCGCAGGATTCATTGTTACTCTCTGGCGGAGAGTTAGGGATTTGAACCCTAGGTACCGGAAAGGTACACTGGTTTTCGAGACCAGCTCCTTCGACCGCTCGGACAACTCTCCATCTATGATCAACTGGTATTACCAGATGATATCGCTATTCAATTTTGTGCTCAGTCCAACTAATTTCCATCTGGTAGAATTTCGTGGAAATACTCCTGTTCCATGAGGTTCCAGAGACTACTCGGAAAAAGGAAAGATAACAGGGAAGAAATCACCTTAGCACATTCTTTCCAACAACACAAAAAACCAATGGCCATGCGAGTCTACAAGTAGTGGTTTCCATGACAAGAATGATTTTTCGAGTCGAGCTCGTTATGACCGCTTCGATACGTCTCCATTTAATAATTATTTAGTTTTTGGGGCAAATAACATGATTTCGAGTCAGGCCCGTTATGACCACTTCGATACGCTTCCATTTTCTATTTTGCAGTTTTTACTATCTTATTAAGAAAAAAATCAGCAAAATTCTGTGCCTATCTATTTTATCGGGAATTCCCAGAAAAGTCAAGAGGATAGGCATCTTTTTGATTTCACTATTATGAATATAAATATTAATTTACTAAAAATATAAATATTAATTTCATTTTTATATAAATTTTATCCCTTTTTACTTGATATTTTCTTTTTTAAGCCTTATAATTTAAATAAGATTTTTTATAGGAGGAAACGGTTATGCCTAATCAGCCTATTCTGAACTATGATTTTCTGAATGTCAGCAGTACCATTGTCCCTGACGTTTCCGGCTTGGGACAGGCCGGTGTAATCCGAAATTACGACAAGGGCGGTGCGGTGATCGTCCCGGATTCCCTCTTTGGCCGCGCTGTTTCCTGCATCGAGCTTCCCGGCGGCGAGGGCGGCGGTTACCTCCAAGCTCCCGACGGCGTTCTCCACGGCAACCACGGCATTACGATCAATTTCTGGGGGCGGGTTCTTTCCCTCCAGCATCATGATTTTCTGTTTTCTTTCGGCAAGGAATGTGCACTTTATCTGCGTCTTTTTCCCGGTGACCATCATGATACTACATCCGGACGTCTGGTTCCCTGTGTGACGACTGGCGGACGGTCCCAGGAACGTAGTGCTGACCCCTGTGTTATTCAGCTCAACCGTTGGTATATGATTACTGTCTCGTTCTCTGAGCAGGGACGTCTTGCCTGTTACCTCGACGGCGCTCTCCAATCTGAGCTGACCGGACTGCGTTTGAAGCCCTCTCAGTTTGCCGACGCCAAAGACTGCGTATTTGGTACTGGCATTTTTGCACAGACTCCTTCCAATGTCCGGTTTGCCGATATCTCCATTTATTCTTCTGCGCTTTCGGACGGCGAGGTACACGATCTCTTCCGTATTCCCGCTTCTGGACGCGTTGCTGCGGATGCAGATACGTTATCTGCGTCAATGCCGTCTTGCGCCGAGCATTCTTTGCCCCTCCCGGTTTCCGGCACTTACGGGTCCGCGATCGAGTGGTCTTCCAGCGCGCCGGAGGTTCTTTCCCCGTCCGGGGAGCTTTGCCGGCCTGCTGCCGGGAATCCTGCCTGCACCGTGGAACTTTCCGCACGGCTCAGCTACGAGGATGCTTCCGAAACCCGCTCCTATTCCATCAACGTCCCGGCCATGCCCACGGACGAGGAAATTGTCGCGATGGATTTCGGCGCGCTGCGGCTTCCGGACCTTTCCTGCCTGATCGGGGACATCTCCCTGCCGCAGAAAGGGGAAAACGGCTCGACATTCACCTGGACGAGTTCCAATCCTGATGTGTGCACCAACGACGGCCATGTCACCCGTCCGGAGGACCGCGATACCCCGTTCCTCTTTACGGTGCGCACTTCTTACGGGGACGCGTCGCGCATGGGAGAATTCCCGGCCTGTGTCTTGAAACATTATCCGGTTGTTTTGGAACAGCCATCTCTTTCCATCCGTGTACACGCTGCTCCCGGATGTGAACCGGAATTCCCTGCCTCCTTTGTCTTTGGGGTAAAGGACGGCAGCCCTGTCACCTTGTTCCCACAATGGGAAGCTATTCCGGAGCACGCGCTCGATCAGCCCGGAACATTCTCACTGCACGGTTCTTTCCCTGGATTCCCGGAAGCTTCTGTTACAGCGGAAGTTGTTGTCTCGGAAGACTCTGCGCCAGTGGTACAGGGTGCTTTTGCCTCGCTGGATACCGCGGGACTTGATTCGGAAAACGTGCTGACCGATCGCTATCACCAGGGCCTGCGTTATCTTCTTTTGTTGGACGCTGACCGGATGCTGTACAATTTCCGCGCGACGTTCGGCCGCGATACCAAAGGTGCGGTACCTCCCGGCGGATGGGATGAACCTATGGGCCTTTTACGCGGCCATTCCACAGGACATTTCCTGTCGGCACTGGCACTCGCCTATTCCTCTTCCCATGACGAGCGTATTTTATCCAAGTTGGAATACATGATTCATGAACTGTCTGATTTGCAATCCATGTGCGAAGGCGCACCGGAGGCCTTCAAAACTGCGTGTACCCCATCCAGCGCCGCGCAGTTCCTCTGGAGCAAAGACCCCAAAACCTGGGGCGAAGGCTTTTTGAGCGCCTATTCGCCGGATCAATTCGCCCTTCTCGAATTGTTCACTCCTTATGCGACGATCTGGGCGCCTTACTATACACTGCACAAAATTCTGGCAGGGTTACTGGATTGCTATCGTCTGGCAGGCAATCAGAAGGCTCTGGACATTGCCGAAGGAATCGGGACATGGGTCTACCGCCGGCTGTCGGCCTGCACCGCCGACCAGCGCGCGGAAATGTGGAGCATGTACATTGCCGGGGAATACGGTGGATTCAATGAGTCCATGGCATCGCTGTATTTACTCACCGGTAAACAGGAATATCTGACGACTGCGGATATGTTCTATAACCCGAAGCTGTTTGATGGATTGATCTGGAATCATGATACCATTACAGGACTTCACGCAAACCAACATATCCCGCAGATTATCGGTGCTTTGGAAACCTATGCGGCGACAGGCGATAAAAAATATTTCCGCATGGCAAAGAATTTCTGGAATCGAGTAACCGGACATTATGCTTATTCGATCGGTGGGGTAGGCCGCGGCGAAATGTTCAAAGAGCCGGACATCCTGGCAGGCAATATCGATTCCGACAGAAACTGCGAGACCTGCGCGGCATACAACATGCTCAAGCTGTCGCTTGGTCTGTACTCCTACGATCCGGAATCCTCCTATTATATGGACTATTTTGAGCGCACACTGTTCAATCAGATTGTTGCGTCACTGAACCCGCATGAAACGGACTGTGCCCACCACGGTGTGACCTATATGCTTCCGATTGGTCCTGGCGCACATCGCAGTTACAGCGACGATTACAACGACTTTACCTGCTGTCACGGTACTGGCATGGAAAACCATGTGAAATACCAGCAAGGCATTTACTTTACCGCGAAGTCCGGTGAAGATTTGTACATTAATCTCTACATCCCGTCCCATTTTGACTGGGCAGGCAAAGGGATTCGCACCGAAATCTCTGGAGATTTCCCCGGAGAAAACTATACGATTACCATCCGTGGTGAAGGGAACTTCCGTCTGCATTTAAGAATCCCTGCATGGTGCCGGGAAGATTTCCATGCGGAATGTTCCAATGGAGCTTCTGTTGTTTTGGAAGGCGGTTATGCGGTGATTTCTGGAGACTTCCATAACGGTGATACCATTACCGTACATACTCCGTATCATCTCCGCACTGCTCCAACTCCCGACCATGCTGCTGATGGAAATACAGTCGCCAGTATCCTGTACGGACCACTGGTAATGGTCGCTCTTTCTGAAGACACCGAAACCAAAACGCTGGTACTCAAACCAGATCTGGCTTCCAGCTTTGAAGTCAGTCACAGAGGTACCATGCCTGTGTTAAAGTCGCAGGGGCTGACATTCGTTCCGATGTATGCGGCTCATGAAATAGGCTATCACGTTTATTTTGAAATTGCTATGGCATAACTACTTTTTTGATTGGAGAAAAGAGGTTTCCATTTAGGGAAGCATTTCTTTGGGGAGTTTCTATAGAAAGGGACCCGCTGCGGAATTCATATTCCGCAGCGGATCCCTTTTCTATCGCATTGTTTCATGCATCGTGAGAAAATTTGACGGTAAGTCCTGGGAGATCCGCTGCCTTCTCTGTTAACCAGTCAACGATCTCTTTTCTAGAAAAGACCGTGCTGCCAAAGATCGCCTGATCCGGCTTTAAAACAACCGATGTCCCTGATTTCCCACTTGATTCACTTACGATAATCTCATGTTGGGCGACTCCGCGGACATAATCCTGTTCAAACCGGTGGTTGTTCCTGGTTGCGGAGATATGCAGGGATTCACAAAGTGAATTTACCGTTTGCATTCCAGACTGGATCAGGTCTCCCATCTGGCTGTATTGTGCATTGGTGACCGGTCTCCCTGCCAATATTTTATCCAGGACTTCCTTACTTGCATGTAAATCGTCGGATAGCGGCAGTCCACGCCCATTATCGGAAATCTTCACCACGTCATCCGACAAAAAAGTCACTTCCATTTGTGTGCAAAAACCTTTTCTGGCTTCTTCAAGAGACTCTTTCAACACCTCAAAAACCAGCTGATTCATGTTGTGCTGTAAATCATTTTCATGTTTCATTGCTCTGTTGACTTCCCTGTTTTTCCCATTCGGCACAACATATTCCGGTACCGTATAAGCAGTAAGGTATTTTCTCACAGTACTGGGGGTTGAGCCAAAAAGCTTGGTGAAAGCACGCGTGAATCCTTCGTGTGAATCGAACGCATACATGAGCGCCACATCAAGAACCTTTTGTCCTTCAAGAAGTGGGACAATTGCATATTGTAATTTGCGAATCCGAATATAACCGGTAGGCGGCATCCCCATGGTTTCAGAAAACTGTTTGCTGAAATAAAACGGACTATATCCTGCGATTTTTGAAAGATCCCCTAATCCGATTTTTTCTGTTATATGATTGTCTACATAATCCAACACCTTCTTTAACGTATCAGAATCCATATGCGTTCACCTCACATTCCTATCTTATCATTTTTCTTTCTCAACTTCTTGACTTGCGATATCTTAAATCCTTTATAAACTAATTGAGGGTCTCCGGCTAAACCGGAGACCCTCAGTCAAAAAATGATTCCTGTATTAGCATTTCCAAAACGCGCGCTTAGCGTTCCAACATTACCGGAGCCTTTCCCCCATGTTTTTTATTGCGGTTCCCATCAATTGCCACTCGTGGATCCACCCATTCCAGGACAAAACATTCCTCCTCCTCATAGTCATCAAGGAACTGCCTGACTGTTCTACTCTTTGCCTCACAAAGATAGTAAAGATTATCCTGAACAAAAATTTCCGCATCCCTGTGATCGCTCTTCTGGATACGATGCACATATCCGTATTCCCGTACACTTTCCGGAAGAATTACCAGCCCTGCCTCTTCAGCGGTTTCCCGAATCAATGCATCCACGGGGCTTTCCCCTTTTTCTATTCCTCCGCCCGGGAATTTATAATAATCGTATTTTGAGCTATGCACCATAGCCACTTTCCTTTCGCGGATGATAATGGAACGGGCTGAATTTCTAACAAAACTTGTCCAGTCTTTTTGGTAGTTTTTTGCATCGATTTCAAACAACAGCCGCATTCTCTCATTACCTCCGCCGTCATTGATCTCTTCTTCTGGCCCTGGAGATTCAGAACAAGCTCCTGCCCAGAGTCCCACAAACCCCAGAACTCGCCACAGTTTACCATTTTCCCATTTTTATTACGTAGCCATTTGCCGCATATTCTTCTCCAAAACAGCAACAGCTTATAACCATCCCTTTTCCCTCAACCGGGTAATAACTTCCTCTGCATCCGGCAAAATCATTTGATAAACTCGGCCATTACATGTATAAAGGTTTAGATGAATCTGATCATATTCATATCCATTGATTTCTTGAACCTGGATTTTCTCAAATAAACCGTGCTTTTCTGAAAAGCAGACACAAAGAATGCCAGTTTCAAAAAAATAAACAGTTACATTTTCTACCTTTCCGTTAGCAAGGTAAAAATTTCCGTTGGTTTTATAGAAAAACGGCGACGAAAATGTTTTCTCGAGTTCTTTCTCTTTTTTCGCCAACATTATTTTATGTATCAAAATAATAACAAAAATTGCCAGATAAAACAAAACTCCTGAAAGCAGAGCTAAAACAAGCGCAATTTTCGGCGATATTACCAGAATAATGACATAGGTAATGACAAAAAAGAGAACCCCCATAAAGGTGGCTAACAGAAATTCTTTTTTCATCGGCTTAATCTCCGCCATAAACAAGACAGACTAAATCTGCACATAAGTCGCAGAACTGCGGTCGGCAATAACTCCCATCTTCCAAAAGAGAACCCGAAGACACCAGAGAGCTTTTCCGCTGATTGCCAGACGAATGTCACGGCGTGTGTGCGACTTGCCGGCCGCAGGTCCAGACTTAGCCTGGTTTTTGTTCGTTTCGGATTTCCTGGAACCGTTCGTGGATCTTCGGCATCAGTTCTGCGGAATCGATCTGCTGCGGGCAAACCTTCGTACACTTTCCGCACGCCTTACACTGATCTGCCTGGATCGGTTTCTTTTCATAGCTGCGCAGCGCACCAAACTTTCCGTTGCCTGCTGTATGGTTATAATCTTCATAGATCCCCGGAATATCCAGCCCAAACGGACACGGCATGCAATACCGGCACTTCGTACACGGTACCAGAGAATTCCGAATATACTCCACACGTGCCTTTTCCAGCATTTCCAATTCTGATTTGCTCAGCATCCCTTCTGCGCTGCGAGAAGCATAAACAACATTATCCTCCACCATCTGCATGCTGCTCATCCCGCTCAGCACCAGCGACACTTCCGGACGGTTCCACAGAAAATCAAGCGCCCATTCTACTGGTGTTTTTTCCGGGGATAACGCTGCTTTCACATTTTCCGGCGGCGATGCCAGCTTTCCGCCCAGCAGCGGTTCCATAATGATTACTCCGAGCCCCTTCGATGCCGCATATTCCAATCCGCGGATCGTCGCCTGGTTTTCAATATCAACATAATTCATCTGGATCTGACAGAATTCCCATTCGTCAAACGCGTCAATTATCTGACGGAACAATTCTTCATCGTCATGATACGAAAATCCAATGTGCCGGATACGGCCATCCTTTTTCGCACCTTTGATCTGCTCCAGAAGTTTGCACTGCGGTATCGTTTCTTCCCATTCTTTCCGGTTCACACAGTGCAGCAAATAAAAATCGATATGGTCTGTTTTCAGGCGTTCCAACTGTGCATTCAAGAACCGGTCAAAATCCCCTTCTTCCTTCACCAGAGACAGCGGCAGTTTCGTTGCCAGATAAATCTTTTCCCGAATCCCTGTGCGTTCAAACAGACGTCCTAAAAACGGTTCGCTTTCATTATCATGATAAAAATACGCGGTATCCAGGTAGTTGACGCCTTGTTCCACTGCCCGCAAAATCATTTCTCCCGACGTCTTTTCATCAATATTTTTCGGTTCCTTACTTCCTTCCTCCAACGGAAACCGCATGCATCCAAATCCTAAAACAGATACCTTTGCCCCTGTTTTCCCAAACTCGCGATATTCCATACATTCATCCTCTTTCCTTCTCTATCTTGATCTTGGATCATTCCCTTTTCCGCGCACTCAGCACTTTCATCAAGTCTTTCTGGGCTTCGCCGCCGCATACCGCTACAATCTCGTCATGCGCTTGGATGATCGTCAACCCGTTCGGGATAATCATGGTTTCCCCACGCACCACAGAAATAATCAGCGATCCAGCCGGAAGCGAAAGATCTTTCAGCATGACCCCATCCAGCTCTGTATCATCCGGAAGCGTAATCGTACAAATTCCCGCTCTCCCCTTATTCAGCGTCGCCAACAAGTGCATCTGCGCAAGGTCTACTTCCTGTTCAATCAGCCGTGTGATGATTTCCGTGCTGCTCACAGCAATATCTGCCCCAAGCGTCCGCAAAACGAGCAGATTCCTCGGATTGTTCGCCCGCGCTATGACCTTCTTCGCATGAAATTCCCGCCGCGCTAACTGACTGGCCACCAGATTATCCTGATCGCTCCCGGTCACCGCAATGAAACAATCTGCATCCTGCGTCCCTGCATGTTCCAGTGTTTCCAGTTCTGTGCCATCCCCGCAAATGATCTCTACATTCAGCAGATTCGCAAGCGCTTTACAACGTTTCCGATCCCTTTCAATCACTCTTACGTCGTGTTTCTGTTCCAGCATATTCCCGGCAAGATAAAACCCGATCTTCCCGCCGCCCATTATCACGATCCTCATTCCGCGTCCTCCTCAATCGATCACATTCGCCAGAATCAGCCGGTCACCTGCTTCCAGGATGATCTTATGATGCTCCCGGTTCAGGTCCATGCGTCCATCCGCATGCAATACTCCAAGTGCCGATTCCCCTTCTTGCAGCGGAACCATATTGATATTGCAATCATAATACTGCTTCTCGACTACCCGGTATGTGAACGATACCGATGACGTTTCAAACTGTACTCTTTGATTTTTCAGTGGGCTTGTCAGCGCATTTACCAGCACATCTCCTGCCAGTTTGGTCGGACACACCGTCTTTAACCCAAACCTCTCGAATACCGATTCCCGCGCAGGGTCTGAGATACGCGCTACAACGTTTTCTACTCCAAAAAATTTCCTCACGATTTGTGATACCGTAATATTCAGGTTATCATCGGGCGTCACCACCGCTACCGCATCACAATCTTCTACCCCTGCATTCTTTAAGATATCCATATCCATCGGCATACCTTCTACGGTCAAACCGCCAAATTCTTCACTCAGCCGAAAAAAATGATCGGCATCTGAGTCAATGACCGCTACGTCATGACCGGCCTTATCCAACATCTCTGCTATCAAAGATCCCTGTCGGCCACAGCCTATTACCAGCACGTTCAAAACGGCTTCCTCCTTTTTGGTAGGTTTCGGTATCAGTATAACATAAATTCCTATCTGCTGGCAATAGTCCTCCACCGTCCATTCCCCTTTGTTCTCCCATCTTTTCTGCTCTCTTTCTCCCTTCTCCAAAACCTTATTTTCCCCTTTTAATCGACAAAATCTCTTGATTTGTCTTGTCCCTTCTGCTATCCTTGTTATCAACAACCATTTGCGACTTTCTACGGAAAAACCCCGCTATGGGTTCTTTCCACAGCAGGGTTTCTCTGTTCCGTTTTGCGTACTGGTTTTTATTCCGGACCCGCCAGGTACATAAGCGCCAGGATCAAGCTGGTGTCTGCTTTTTCTGACGACAGGATCAGAATCAGCACCAGGATCAGCGTACGTTCCCGGTCTTTCAGCAGGGAATCCCATACCGTACTCGGCCGTTCGAGCCCTGCTTTCCCGACGGCGGCGGGCGCCGCATGCGTGGCGGAGCCACGTTCCTGCG
>CALWKP010000303.1 GCA_944381295.1 uncultured Clostridia bacterium
CTCCAATCGAATGTCCTCCGCCAAGCACAAGGGATACTGTCGGTTTTTTCATACCTGCTACCAGTTCCGCTATCGCTAAACCAGCTTCCACATCTCCGCCAACCGTATTCAGCAAAACCAACAGCCCATCAATCCTAGGATCTTCTTCAATCGCCACCAACTGAGGAATGACATGCTCATATTTCGTCGTCTTATTCTGAGACGGAAGGATATAGTGCCCTTCAATCTGGCCTATCACTGTCAGGCAGTGAATCGCAAAGCCATCCCCTGACGTAACGATCGACCCAGATTCCACAATTTGATCGATCTGGGAATTCTGGCTTTCTTTTTCCGATGCAGATGTCTCAGCACCTGCCGGTTCTGCTGACATACGGGCTTCTCCGTCACGCTTTTTCATTTTCTGTGCCTCCTGGTTTTTTTCTCAGTGTTCCCACCTAGAAGCACCTTCATGCGTGATTTGAAAATTTATTCAAGCCCAAAATTCTTTTCTCAGGAACAGGGATTCCGCCCATTGCAACGAGCTGCCAAAAGGGCGCCGCCCTTTTGGAACACCTGCGTCTACGCTCCCTCTTGGGTCGACATCCTTGTTAAAAAAGGCGACAAAACCTTCCTGTTGCAAACGCGGGCGCAAAAGACATTTCCCCCTGATTACCGGGCGGAGGTTACGACGCGTGCGCATTTGCCGACCGCAGGTCTCCTTTTGAAAGAGGGACAAAATCTTCCTGTTGCAAACGCGGGCGCAATAGACATTTCCCGCTGATTGCCGGGCGGAGGTTACGACGCGGGCGCGACTTGCCGACCGCAGGTCACGTTGAAAACATTATACCATTTGTTCCAATACAGGGCAAGCCGCTTCTTTCCCTTTACTCCTTCTTTTTCCTTCCCTACTTAACAAATTTCTTCCTCTGTGCTATCATGAACTGGAACTTGTTTCTATCTTTTTCTTTTCGGGAGATGTCACTATGGAAAATCTGCTCCTTTCCTTTGAAGTTGTATTCCCTCTTTTTGCTTTGATGTCTCTAGGCTATCTTGTAAAGCGTCTCCGGATGCTCCAGGAAAATACGGTCCGCCAAATGAATAATGTCGTTTTCCGTCTTTTTCTGCCTGTCCTTCTTTTCTATAACATCTACACCACCGATATTTCCGGTTCTTTCAACCCCTTTTTGACCATCTTTGCTGCTGTTTCTGTTCTTTTATCTTTCCTGGCTGCCTTCCTTGTTGTCGTGCTCACCGAAAAAGAGAACCCAAAACGCGGCGTTATGATTCAGGGAATCTTTCGCAGCAACTTCATTATTTTTGGTATCCCTGTGACAATCTCCCTTTTCGGTCAGGAATCTGCTGGTATCGCTTCTCTTCTCATTGCTGTAATCATTCCAATGTTCAATATCCTTTCCGTCGTTGCGCTTGAAATCTTCCGCGGAGGTAAAATCCGTCCCGGAAAAATTCTGAAAGGTGTTGTTACAAACCCTCTCATTATTGCTACTGTTATTGCGCTTTTGGTTCTTTTTTCCAACCTCCGTCTGCCTACCCTTTTGGAAGACCTTATTGCGGATATCGGCGGTATCGCAACCCTGCTTGCCCTTTTCCTTCTGGGTGCCTCCTTCACTTTTACCGAAGCCCATGGACGCATCCGCCAACTCGTTACCGGCGTTTTGGGAAAACTTGTCGTTATCCCACTTGTCTTTCTGACAGCTTCTGTCCTCGCCGGATTCCGGGATGCGGAACTTGTGGTACTCCTCGCCTTATTCGGTTCCCCTACTGCTGTTTCTTCGTTTGTTATGGCACAGCAAATGGATGGTGACAGCGAATTAGCTGGACAAATGGTCGTATGGGGTTCTTTGCTTTCCGTATTCACCATGTTCCTTTGGATCTTCTTCTTGAAACAAGCTGCTTTGATCTGACCTTTTTATTTAAACTTTCTTTTAACATTCTCTTTTCCTCGTGTTAAAAGATTGACAACCCGACATTTATCCGTCATAATAATGGGTAAAGAAAAATACCGTCCATCTATGGTTCGGAAGGAGAATGACATAAATGGGACTTACTTGTGCGCAAAAAATTATTAAAGCTCATTTGTTAAGCGGTGAAATGACTGTCGGCAGCGACATCGGCCTGAAAATTGACCAGACTTTGACTCAGGACGCTACCGGCACCATGGCTTATCTCGAATTTGAAGCCATGAACGTCCCCAGAGTTAAAACGGAACGTTCCGTTGCTTACATCGATCATAACACCCTGCAATCGGGTTTTGAAAATGCTGATGACCATCGGTTCATCCAGTCTATTGCGAAAAAACACGGCATCTATTTCTCACGTCCCGGCAACGGTATCTGCCATCAGGTCCATCTGGAACGCTTTGGCATCCCGGGAAAAACTTTGATCGGCTCCGACAGCCATACCCCTTCCGGCGGCGGGATCGGTATGCTCGCGATGGGTGCTGGTGGTCTCGATGTAGCGGTCGCTATGGGCGGCGGTCCCTATTACATCACTATGCCGAAAATGGTGCGCATCAATCTGAACGGCAGACTCCCTGCTTGGGTATCCGCCAAAGATGTTATTCTGGAAGTCCTCCGCCGTTTGTCCGTAAAGGGCGGTGTCGGCAAAATCATCGAATACGGCGGCGATGGCCTGCCGTTCCTGACGGTACCGGAGAGAGCTACCATCACCAATATGGGAACTGAACTCGGTGCAACCACTTCTATTTTCCCGTCGGATGATGTCACTCGTTCTTTCCTCCGCGCCCAGGGCCGTGAACAGGATTGGGTAGAACTTCTCCCAGATGCCGATGCTGTCTATGACGAGGTTATCGATATCGATCTTTCTAAACTGACTTCGCTCGCTGCATGTCCTCATAGCCCGGATGCCGTAAAATCTGTCGATGAAATCGGTGAAATCAAGATCAATCAGGTATGTATCGGTTCCTGCACCAATTCCTCTTACCTCGACCTTATGCGTGTCGCTTCCATCCTCAAAGGCAAAACCGTCCATCCGGATGTCAGCCTCGCTATTGCTCCCGGTTCTAAGCAGGTTTACAACATGCTTGCGCAAAACGGTGCGCTTGCCGACCTTATCGCTGCCGGTGCAAGGATTCTGGAATGTGCCTGCGGTCCCTGCATCGGAATGGGACAATCCCCCAATTCCGGCGGTATTTCCCTGCGCACCTTCAACCGCAACTTTGAAGGCCGTTCCGGCACTGCCGATGCTCAGGTTTATCTGGTCAGCCCTGAAACTGCTGCTGCATCTGCGATTACCGGCGTATTTACAAATCCGCAGAAAGTCTTGGGTGAAATGCCGGAAATCCGTCTGCCGGATTCTTTCCTGATTAATTTTAACATGGTCATCCCGCCTGCTCCCGACAGCGAAGCCGCTTCCATTGAGATTCTCCGCGGTCCCAACATTAAACCGTTCCCGACAACGGAGCCGCTGGAAGCTGAAATCACCGCCAAAGCCCTGCTTAAAGTAGGCGATAACATCACAACAGACCACATTATGCCGGCTGGTTCCAAGATTCTTCCCTATCGTTCCAACATTCCTTATCTGTCCAATTTCTGCTTTGCGGTATGCGACAAGGAATTCCCGGAAAGGTGCCGTAAGGAAGGAAAAGGTATTGTTATCGGCGGACAGAACTATGGTCAAGGCTCTTCCCGTGAACATGCTGCTTTGGTGCCGCTGTATCTCGGCGTGAAGGCTGTTATTGCAAAATCTTTTGCCCGTATCCACTGTGCCAACCTTGCGAATGCCGGTATCCTGCCGTTTGTATTCAAAAATGAAGCTGATTACGATGCAATTGACCAAATGGACGAACTTCAGTTACCGGATATCCGCGATGCGATTGCCAATCACGGCAAGGTTCTCGTAAAGAACCTTACCAAGGGTACCGAATTTGAGGTAGAACCTGTCCTGACCGATCGCCAGCGCGCAATGGTCCTTGCAGGCGGTTTACTCAACTATACCAGAGAACAAAGTCAACAATAAAAAACGGGTTATCGGCTCTCTAAAAACGTGCCACCCGGTTATGATAAAGGAGGTCCCCCATGCAGAAAATCAAAATGCCCACCCCGCTTGTCGAAATGGACGGCGACGAGATGACCCGGATTATCTGGAAAATGATTAAGGAAATCCTGCTGGAGCCTTATATCGACCTTAACACGGAATATTATGACCTTGGTCTCGAATACCGTGACCAGACAAACGATCAGGTAACCTATGATGCGGCTAACGCCACCAAAAAATATGGTGTTGCGGTAAAATGTGCTACAATCACTCCGAATGCTGCACGCGTAAAGGAATACAACCTGAAAGAAATGTGGAAATCTCCCAATGGTACCATTCGTGCGATTCTGGATGGTACGGTATTCCGTACTCCTATTATTGTAAAGGGAATTACCCCATTCCTTCCGAACTGGAAAAAACCGATTACGATCGCCCGTCATGCATATGGCGACGTCTACAAAAATGTAGAAATGCAGGTAGGCGCGGGTGCAAAAGCTGAACTGGTCGTCACGAACGCTGACGGATCGGTACAG
>CALWKP010000304.1 GCA_944381295.1 uncultured Clostridia bacterium
AACGAGAAGTTCCGGGGATCAGGGAGAGTACTTGGAACGCGCCGATCAGCAGAGCCGTTTTGTAATCTAATTCCGCGAAGCCGGCAACTTTAGCCGGACGGTTTTTGTTACGGTTTTCGATGATAATAAACAGGACACCATAGAGAATAAGGGTGATGGCGACTGTTTGATAATTGTAAAAAATCTCATTCAGCAGGTCATCAAACAAAATCCCGATCACGCCAGCAGGGATACAAGCAACAATCACTTTTCCCCAGAGAGAAAGGGTATCCCGACGTTCTACGGATGTTTTTTGAAGAGAGAAAGGATTCAGTTTATGAAAGAACAGAACGACTACGGCGAGAATGGCGCCAAGTTGGACAACTACAAGGAACATCTCTCGGAAGGCGTCAGAAACATTGAGAGAAACAAATTCATCCACCAGAATCATGTGCCCGGTACTGCTGATTGGCAGCCATTCTGTAATTCCTTCGACGATACCGAGAAAGATCGCTTTTAAAAGTTCAATGAAATCCATGAAATCCTCCTTGCCAGAGATCAACGTGAGGGGAATCGATAGCCTAGTTCTCTGGATAATTCTTTTTTAGTGTTGAGCACGAAAGCGGATAATTCGCGGATTCTGTCATCAGACATACGAGAAATCGGAGCGGAAACACTGAATGCATTGTTGGCCTTACCGCTGAAATCGTGGACGCAGGCGGCGATACAACGGACACCAAGTTCATTTTCCTCATTATCCAGGGCATATCCATGGGAGCGAATCCATTCCAATTCCAGCAGCAGTTGATCCAGATTGGTAATAGTATGCTGCGTATAGGCGCGGATAGAACTGTGGTTCCAGATTTCTTCCACCTGATTTAAAGGCATTTCGGCAAGCATTGCTTTCCCGACACCGGTACAGAACATCGGAAGCCGCAAACCGATCCTGGAAACCATGCGTATGGAATTGGCATCCGATTCCACTTTATCGACATAGACAAGACTATTGCCGTCGCGTTGGACAAAATGCACCGTCTCATGAGTTTGGCGCATTAACTGTTCCAAATAGCGATGGGCGATGGGTAAGATATCGACGCGCTCAAGGACACGGCCGGCGATTTCCAAAAGTTTGAAAGTGAGTTCGTATTTTCCGGAAACATCGTCTTTGCGTACATAGCCCATCATACACAAGGAAAGAAGCATACGATGGGTTGTACTTTTGCTGAGCCGAAGTTCTTCGCTCAGTTCTGTCAAAGAGGTAGGTCCGGATTCCGCAAGGAATTCCAACACATGAAAAATACGTTCAGCAGACTGGATGGGGTTATTTTCAGGCATAGCAGTCACAACCTCCTGGAAAAAACGGCGTTCTTAATCATATTAGCACAGAGGGGAGGGAAAAACAACCAGGAATCAAAGGATACACAGAATTTTTAGGAAGAAATAAAGAGGAAAGAGGTGATGGAAAAGACCTAAAAAAATATCTTTAAAAAGAGAAAGAAATTGCTTGACTTATTGAGGAATCGGATTATAATAAGGATAGAATTGATAGGAACTGAGTTCCACAATGTGGAACATTAACGACGTGAGGTGTTTTCCATGAATGAAGTGTTAAAGAAAATTGGAGCAATTGGAATTGTCCCGGTTGTAAAAATTGACAATGCAAAAGATGCAATCCCGTTGGCGAAAGCTTTGTGTGCAGGTGGTCTTCCCTGTGCAGAAGTGACCTTCCGTACCGATGCGGCAGAAGAAGCGATTCGGCTCATGCATCAGGAATTTCCGGAAATGCTGATTGGTGCCGGTACCGTTCTGACAACGGACCAGGTGGATCGTGCGGTAGCGGCTGGTGCAACGTTTATTGTCAGCCCTGGTTTGAATCCCAGAATCGTAAAATATTGCGTGGAAAAAGGAATCCCGATTACTCCTGGCTGCGCAAATCCGAGCGATGTGGAACAGGCAATTGAACAAGGACTTGATGTTGTCAAGTTTTTCCCGGCAGAACAAGCAGGCGGCTTAAAGATGATCAAAGCAATGGCTGCACCATATGTACATATGATGTTTATGCCAACAGGCGGTATCAATGCCAAAAACCTGAACGATTATCTTTCTTATAATAAGATTTTGGCTTGCGGTGGCAGCTGGATGGTCAATGGTGACCTGATTAATGCTGGAGAATTTGACAAAATCGAAGCAATGACCAGGGAAGCTGTTCAGACAATGTTGGGCTTTGAAATCGGTCATGTGGGCATCAATGCAGAGAACGCTGAAGAAGCCCGCGGAATTGCTAAAATGTTTGAAGCAATGTTCGGATTTACCGCAAAGGAAGGAAATAGTTCGATTTTTGCAGGCACAGCGGTGGAAGTCATGAAAGAAGGCGGTCCTGGGAGATTAGGACATATTGCGATCCGGACAAATTATATTGAACGCGCTGTAAACTATTTAAAGATGATGGGCTATGAGTTTGAAGAAGGAAAGTATGATGAAAAAGGCAATATGACGGCAATTTACTTCAAGAAAGAGATTGGCGGATTTGCAGTACACCTGGTGCAGAAGAAGTAATCCCTTTCTGGAAGAAAAAATAGTTTGGGAGGATTAAGATGGCTAAAATAGTAACATTCGGTGAAATCATGCTTCGATTAGCTCCGGAAGGGTACTACCGGTTTATCCAAGCGGAGAACTTTGGTGCTACTTATGGCGGCGGCGAAGCGAACGTCGCGGTTTCGCTGGCGAATTACGGGATGGATGTCAGTTTCGTGACAAAACTTCCGAAACACGATATTGGCCAGGCAGCGGTAAATTCTCTGCGCAGATTTGGTGTGGATACCAGCCATATTGCACGTGGTGGAAATCGTGTGGGGATTTATTTCCTGGAAAAAGGAGCAAGCCAGCGCGCATCCAAGGTTATTTATGACCGCGCAGGTTCCTCCATTGCAACAGCTTCCCCGGAAGATTTCAATTGGGATGAAATCTTTGCTGGTGTGGATTGGTTCCACTTCACAGGGATTACTCCGGCCCTTGGTGATGGGGTAGCGGCAATTTGCTTGGAAGCCTGTAAAGCAGCTAAAAAACATCATGTGACAGTCAGCTGCGACCTGAACTATCGGAAAAACCTGTGGACTCGCGAAAAGGCAGGCCAGGTAATGGGCGGATTGATGGAATATGTTGATGTATGCATTGCGAATGAAGAGGATGCAAGCGACGTATTTGGAATCAAGGCAGCCAACACGGACATTACGGGCGGCAAGTTAAGCCATGAAGGATATAAGGATGTTGCCAAGCAGCTTGCGGACCGGTTTGGATTCAGCAAGGTAGCGATTACGCTGCGCGGATCGATCTCGGCCAATGATAATAATTGGGCAGGCATGCTTTACGACGGAAAAGATTACTATTTTAGCAAAAACTATTTGATTCATATCGTGGATCGCGTTGGCGGCGGTGATAGCTTCGGCGGTGGACTGATTTACGCAACAGTAAACGGATTTGCTCCACAAGATGCAATTGAATTCGCTGTGGCGGCCAGCTGCCTGAAACATACGATTGAAGGCGACTTTAACCAGGTTTCAGTAGACGAGGTTTTGAAACTTGCAAAAGGTGATGGGTCCGGACGTGTACAACGCTGAGTGGTGTAAATGCGAATGATCCCGGCAGTTTTCGGGATGCGGAACCCGATAGTACTGGGATAGCGGCTATTCTGTGTGAAGATGTTCAGAGGGGAGGGAACGCTGTTTGTGGCTCACGTGCGGTATCCTATGAGGAGGAATTGGGCGACAAAACGGGAACAGACACAGAGCAGAGCA
>CALWKP010000305.1 GCA_944381295.1 uncultured Clostridia bacterium
GAAGATTGTATTTTTCCGCAAATTTCTGATGGGATGCAACACTGTCTTTGCTAATACCGATCACGACTGCATCCAGCATCCGGAACCCTTCATAGGCTCCTGCAAAAGCACATGCCTGACGGGTACATCCCGGCGTATTATCCTTCGGATAAAAGTATAAGACCACCTTTTTTCCCAAGAAATCCGACAATGATACCTGATTTCCATCTTTATCCTGAAGTGTAAATTCCGGAGCTTTTGTTCCAATTTCCAGCATTTTCATTTCCTCCCATCCGGTTATTTTTTCCCAGTATAACAGAAAACGACTGTCATGGGAAGAGTAAGCACAAAAAATCCGGAAGCTTTTCCAGCTTCCGGATTTTTTTGAAAAGATAATTCTTCTGGTAAAATTTCCTCTACCCAATCTTTTTTTCGCGTTTCATGGCCTGATAACCGATCCACACCGTCCACACATAAGCACAGGTTTTTGGAATCATCAGCATCCCAATCAGCGGATAAGTATCCGCCCAAAGCACTACCGGGATATAAAAGGCAAAGCTCAGAACAATTGTCAGCCACATAAAACGAAAAGCTTTGTCTCCATTTTTTTCGCACTTTGATAGAACAACAAAATAATGACAAGGCCCAACAACGCAAATGGGATATTCCGATAAATTCCCCAGGATAACGGAGCATCCGCACTCGTCCATTGATTTTGCGGAGAACAGCACAGCAGTACTCGTACGCCCGCCAATAGCCAAATGAAAACTGTCAGCGATGTTTTTCCTTTTATCGAATATCTTTCCCGCCAAACACCATACAATAACACATAAAATACCGTCATGGTAATGGAGGTAACTAATTTCCCAATTCCCAGAGCTACCGGATAATTTTCCAAGCCGGTAGTACATAATGCCACCGCCCTTGGAACAAGGTGAAAGGCATCCCCCGCTCCCAGAACGACTGCCATCGCTCCAAACAATGTATACTGGCGATCCCCTTTGGAATTTTTTATCATCAAAATCCCCAAAGTAATCACCGTGACCAAATAAACCGCATCAAACAGAGTTTCCATAATTGCCTGCATTGCCAATCCCTCCTGCTGCAAAATGAATCATGTTCGGGTTTTTCCTGCTCATTCCCTCATAAAGAAAAGCCACAGTTGGCATTTTTCCATACTGTGGCCTTTCCTTCATCATTCTTGACTTTTTTCTCTGCCAAATCATCCAACGAAATAAATCCACGCTTTCCGTAATTTAAAATCTGCAAGTTTTATTTCGCATTCTCTGTATAGCGTCCTTTGGCAAACACATCCATAAACTGCTGTGACAAAACGTCATATTCATGATATTTCAAGATGTAGTCTTTCCCGTTTTGTCCCATACGTGCTAACTTTGTTTGCGGCAATTCCGAAAGCTTAATCGCTGCTTTTGCAATTGCTTTGCTGTCCTCCGGCGGAATTGACACCCCACATTGTGCGTCTTTTACCATATCATTCCCTGCATCAATTGCAAAAATGACCGGTTTTGCCGCCATCATGTAATCCATGAGCTTATTCGGGCTTACCCCAAACCGGAACAACGGCTGTCTTTGTAACCCTACATACAGTGCGTCCATTTGCTCCAAAAGTGCAGGAACTTCGTTGCGTCCTACCGCTTCCAGCGATTCCACAACATCCCGCAGCCCCATATCTACGATCTTTTGTTTCAGCCGTGCCCGCTCCGGACCTTGTCCTACCATCACCAATTTGATCTTCTTATCTTTCAACAATGCACCTGCTTCCACAAAACTATCCAGAGCGTTTGCAATTCCATGCGCTCCTGCGTATCCAATCAGGAAATATCCTTCCTTCTTGAACTGGCTCAGAAGGTCCTCGTAAGGCAGTTCTTCCGGCATCGGCTGCTCCCAGTCCTCTTTCACAATGCCGTTCGGGATGCATACAAATTTATCCGGCTTCATCCCGTGTTCTACCATGTGTTCCTTTGCACACGGCAAAATCGATACCACATAATCACTGTGCTTATAGCAATAGTTTTCTGCCATCTGCATCAGTACAATGTACGGATGATGCGGGCTCATCCCACCTAATTCAATCGGACTCAGCGGCCACAAATCATGTACCTCATAGATCAGCTGCGCGCCGTATTTCTTTGCCAGATGATGTGCCGGATAGATATCCAGCGGATACGTAGACGAGGCGATCACGACATCTGGTTTTCCCTGCGCCGTGATCTGTGCACCATAAGCATACAATCCTTTCAGGAACGACAGCATATTCAGGATACGTCCCATACCGTTCCCTTCGTATTGCGGACCGTGAATCCAGAAATACCGTACCCCGTCAATCATCTCTTCCAGGACCTTTTTCCCTTGCAGGTCAGGATTCCTGCTGCGCAGGTGAGAGTACGATGATGCAACAATCGTTACCTGATGTCCTGTCTGCACCCAACGTTTTGCCATAAAAAACGGGCGGAATTCCATTCCGTGCCGATCGGAACCGGCATAATGATTGATCAATATGATATTCATAGCGTTTCCCTTTACTCTTTACCGGTTAACAGCCCGGCTATTTTTCCTGATGCATTCCCGTCCCCAAACGGCATCTTTTCATGTGCCTGTGGGTCAACCGCCGTATGCAGCGCCTTTTCCAGAATGTCCTGCGTCTCCAGCTTCGCCAAAATATTCCAGTTTCCTTCCAGCGTTTCCACCCATTCCGTCTCGCCACGCAGTGTGATACACGGAACTTTCAGGAACCATGCTTCCTTCTGCAATCCTCCGGAATCCGTCAGCACCTGTTTCGCTTTCGAAGTCAGCAACAGCATCTCCAGGTATCCTACCGGGTCGATCAGCAAAATGTTCCGGAACCCGTTTTCCCGGATCGATTCTTCTGCCAGTTTCCGGGTTCTCGGGTGAATCGGCAGTACCACCTTATCCGGAAGCTGTTCGAACGCCGCAAAAATCCTCGTTACCGCTTCCAGTCCGCCATCCGTCGTTTCCGCGCGGTGAAGTGTTGCCAAACGGTATTCTTCTGGCGCAATGCCAAGCGTGTCAAACAATTTGCGCTTCTCAGGATTTTCCCAGGCCAGATGCGAAAAATGCAATACGGAATCCAGCATGACATCCCCTGTCACCGAAACGCCCTGTTCCAGACCTTCTTTTTTCAAGTTTTCCGCTGCGGTCTGTGTCGGACAAAACAGCCATGTCGAAATATGGTCTGTCAGAACCCTGTTCTGCTCCTCCGGCATCCGCATATTATAAGAACGCAATCCCGCTTCCACATGCGCCACGGGGATATGCAGCTTTGACGCCGCCAGAGCGCCCGCCAATGTAGAATTGGTATCCCCGTAAACCATCAGGACATCCGGTTTTACTTCTAACAACACATCTTCAATCTTTGCCAGCA
>CALWKP010000306.1 GCA_944381295.1 uncultured Clostridia bacterium
TATCAATTGCCGGGCGACAAGTCCCAGACGTCTGGATATCCATGGAGCTTTTTCCGTTTGTGCCAAAGTCGTGCGCCAATCCGAAAACGAATTTGTCTGTGGGATTGAAGGAGACGATATTCAACAAAAAACACGATCGGTAAAAGCCAGTAAAGCCGCAGGATTTTCACAGCAGCAATTCACCTTGTCAGAGACTTTAGAGATTGGAGACGGGAAACCACCAGCAGAAACATTAATCCGTACAGGTCTAACCGCTTCCGTACAGGATTTTAAAGTGGTCTCTGATAAAATCATTCTGAAAGGGGAAGCCAGTTTACGGATTTTATACTCTTCCGGAATCGATACACCAGAATTGGAAGCAATGGAATACCTGATTCCTTATAGTCAAATGATCGACTGCGGAGGAATTTCGGAAGATTGTCTATGTAATGTAGCAGTTGATGTCCTGAACTTTTCTGTGGAAATCCGAAGTGATTCTTCCGGAGAAAATACACTCCTTTCTTTAGATGCAAGAATGTTAGCCAGTGTGGAAGCATATGAAGATTGCGAAATCACAATGGTAACGGATGCCTATTCCACAAAGTACGAACTTTCAATGGCCTATAAGACAAAAGGGGTTGATACGCTTTTAGAGGTGCTTACTGATTCCACAACACAAAAGAGTAGTTTTGAACTCGGTAATGGAAACGTCTCAAAAGTCATCGATGTATGGAACGAAGTAAGCAGTGTTACAGCGGAACAGACCGATAGCCAAATTGCGTATCAAGGGAAACTGAATATTTGTCTTTTAGCGGTCAATACAGAAGGTACCCCATTTTATTTGGAGCGGATGGCAGATTTCAGTTATACAAGAGACCGTCCGAAACAGTATGAGGGAAATGTCCGGTGTGATGCATCTGTTCGCGTGACAAATATGAGTTACCGGATCACAGGAGCTTCCGGGGTCGAAGTAAAGACAGAACTGGAATTAAAAACCCCGGTTTATCAACAGAATACATTCAGCATTTTAACAGATGTTTCAGCAGATGAAGAACATCCACGGGTAAAAGACAACTCTGCCGCACTAACGATCTATTATGCAGATCCTGGAGAATCTGTTTGGGATATTGCCAGAGATTACTGTACCTCTGTCGAAGCGATTAAAGAAGAAAATGACTTGCTGGATGAAACGATAGAAAGCCGTGGAATGCTTTTGATCCCAATGTGATCTGCGGAACTGCTATGAAATATCAGAAATTCTCTGCCTGAGGGGGAGGTAAAATGGAAGAACGAAACATTTATCATGATATTTCCGAGCGCACAAACGGGGATATCTATATTGGCGTGGTTGGACCGGTGAGAACCGGAAAATCGACATTTATCAAAAGGTTTATGGATACTGTGGTATTGCCGAATATGGAAGAGGAATACCGTCGGGAACGCGCTATCGATGAGATGCCGCAATCGGCAGCTGGACGCACTATCATGACGACGGAACCCAAATTCATTCCGGAACAAGCGGTAACCGTACATATTGGAGACAACGCAACATTCAGTGTAAGAATGATCGATTGTGTGGGATATATTGTCCCAAGCGCTCTGGGGTATGTTGAGGATGAAATGCCAAGAATGGTTCATACGCCTTGGTACGAAGAACCGATTCCGTTTAATATGGCTGCGGAAATTGGCACCAAAAAAGTGATTCTGGAACATTCTACCATCGGATTGGTAGTGACTACGGACGGAACGATCAGTGATATTCCGAGAGAAGAATATGAAGAAGCAGAAGAGCGGGTTATTGACGAACTAAAAGGAATTAATAAACCTTTTATTGTATTGCTGAATTCTGCCTATCCAGATTCTTCAGAAACGAAGGAATTAGCCCAGTCCTTGCAAACACGGTACGAAGTACCAGTTTTAGCAGTCAATTGTCTGGAATTGGAAGAGGAACAGATTCGTTCCATCCTTTCTACGGTTTTGTTTGAGTTCCCGGTAAAAGAAATCCGAGTAGAAATGCCACGGTGGCTGTCCTCGCTGGAAAAAGGTCATTGGCTTCGTTCCTCGGTGTATCAAGTAATTCAGCAATCCGCTGCAGAAATTACCCGAGTACGAGAGATCCCTGGAATTACGGAACAACTTGCGCAATGTGAATATATCGATCACGCAAAAGTGCTGTCTGTCGCTCTGGGGAGTGGTCATGCACGGCTTCAAGTGCAATTGCAGCCCAATTTGTTCTACCGTGTCTTAGGAGAAAAGACTGGTCTGGAAATTGCTGATGAAGGTGGACTTTTAGATTGCATGATGGCTCTTGCAAAAATGAAGAGTGAATACGACAAGATCAAAGATGCCTATCATGATGTGATGGAAACCGGATACGGGATCGTGATGCCGGCTTTGGAAGAACTGACACTGGAAGAACCAGAGATCATTAAGCAGGGCGGAAAGTATGGAATACGTTTGAAAGCAGCCGCACCATCCATCCATATGATGCGTACCACAATCAGCACAGAATTGACTCCAATTGTTGGTTCTGAGCAGCAATCAGAAGAATTGGTCATGTATTTGCTGAAGGAATTCGATCAAAGTCCCTCTAAGATTTGGGAATCCAATATTTTCGGAAAATCCCTGCATGAATTAGTGAATGAAGGAATGCATAATAAGCTGTATCGAATGCCAACAGATGCGCGGTCGAAGGTTCGGGAAACAATAGAACGGATTATCAACGATGGATGTAATGGCTTGATTTGTATTATTTTATAAAAAACAAGGTTGCCTGCCGGGAAGCTTTCTCCAAGTTTCCGGCGGGCATCTTGTCGATTGGAGCGGTTTTCAATAGCCCGAAAAA
>CALWKP010000307.1 GCA_944381295.1 uncultured Clostridia bacterium
TGATGTAATTCTGAATACAGTTGGTGTTGGAATTTCGACGATATTATTTTTCTCCGTACGTTGGCTGTGGCGGAGAAAGAATCAGAATCCTACCTGAATGGATGAATTTTTCCATCAATAAAGGAAAGGTCTATAGCATTTATGAAGGAGAGATATTATGAATCAGGAAACAGAAGTAGAGCAGGCGGGATTTAATGCGATTGCCGATGCTATGCGACATCTCTATCCCGGTCAGAAAGGAATCTATTATGGTACCATAATCCCGGCGTTTCTGGGTGGTAATGACCCCTTGGATGGGGTGGAGGTCTGGAAAAGCGAGCAGGGGATTCCTCACTGGCACTATGTCTCTTATGGATTTACGGAGCTTTTTGAAAAAGAGAGCGATGATCTGGAAGAAAGCGGCTATGGTTTTGAGCTGACCTTCCGTCTGAAACGGGAGGAAGAGGAAACGCCTCCGATGTGGCCGGTAAATTTACTGCAAAACCTTGCCCGGTATGTGTTTTCGACTGGAAACGTATTTGGCGCGGGCCATCATATGGACTGCAATGGGCCGAT
Organism: uncultured Clostridia bacterium; assembly: GCA_944381295.1. Classification (GTDB taxonomy): domain Bacteria; phylum Bacillota; class Clostridia; order Oscillospirales; family Acutalibacteraceae; genus CALWKP01. The sequence continues at coordinate 556 of CALWKP010000307.1, forward strand.
CGCGTTGGAAACCGATACTAAATTGACAGCCTTGGGATTTCGTGTTGATCCGGAGCTTGGGGAAATGGATACTCCGAACGGCCATATGGCCTTTTTGCAAGCGGTCGGGCTCACAGAGGATGAGATGGACGCCATGATGTGCTGGAACGGAGAAAAATTCCTGAAAGGATTGGAGCAGTATCTCCCTTTATGTGTCACAGATTTGGGAAGGGATTCCCAAATGAAAAACCCGGAATTTTGCTCGATCTGGCAGGATGGAATGGAGCAGGATGGTTCCTCGACTTCGTTCCTTTATGTGGAAGAACTGGGAGCGGAAGTGGAACATGGAAGGATACATCTTCGTCTGGGAGCAGGCCATGATCGGGTGCTGAGAAATATGCTGCGTGCCAGAGTTGGGAAAGGGCGTGGATTGTTTCTGCAAGGAACAAATGAAGCGGTACAGTTCCGATCTGGATTACAGCCGGGGGTAGAGATAGAAGAAGGAATCCCTTGTGTAACACTGACAAAGGAAGAACTGGAAGAACTCTGCAAAGTCCTTCAACCGCATGCCGGGATTTATCCATTGCCTGGTTTCCCCGTAACCATAGAACTTGTCCCCACAAAGATTAGAGACCAAGATGGGAATGTTTTGGAAGTTATCGGTTGATCTTGTCTTATGAAATGGATAGCGGCGTGAATTAGCCGGGACTGCAGCATTGGAGAAATTTAAAACTGATAAGGATGAGAAGAGACAGATTGGAGGAAACTGTCATGAAACTCGCGGAAGCATTGCAGGAAAGGGCAGATCTCAATCGGAAGATTGAACAGCTGAAAAATCGCCTGAATAATAATGTGTTGGTGCAGGAAGGGGAAGAGACCGCAGAGAATCCTGAAAAACTAAAGCAGGAGCTGGATGCGTCCATAGAACGTCTGGGGTATCTGATGGGCCGCATCAATCAGACGAACTGCAAAACGGTGACGGACGGGAAAACATTGACAGAGCTGATTGCAGAAAAGGATGTACTTTCGCTGAAAATCCGTATGTATAAAGAGATCACCGGAACAGGAAGCATGGCCGCCTACCGCGTTCGCAACAGTGAGATTAAAATCAAACCTGCAATCTCAGTAAGCAGCTGGCAGACGGAAATTGACCTCATGGCAAAAAGATTGCGACAACTAGATAACCGATTGCAGGAAACCAATTGGAACACTGAGCTTATTGAATAACGGCAAGCAGGTAACAGGAGCAGGGCGAATGTCACGCGGCGACAGCGTAAGTCGTATCCTGGTTGGTGCGGAAGGGCCGGCACGACAGGTTCAAATCCTGAAGGAATCGTTATGCCCCGATCATATACAGAAGTATCGTGATCAGTGATTGTAACTAGCGGACATTGACCGTTACTGCGAGGGTGGGTAAGGGGAATGTTCATTTGTGGAAAATTTTTAAAGGAGGAGTCAGGAGATATGGGGAAAATATTTGGGAAAAAAAGGAAGAAAGACAAGGATCATGAAGCAACACCAGGAGGACCGTTCCTGATTCAGATGCTTTTTCAGGAGCCAGCTGCAATGCCGGAAAAAGAAAAGATGATCTCTGTGATGGAGCGTCATTGCGGAGAAGTGGAATGTTTTTGTTATGATGAAAAAGTGGCAGGTTTTGCCGTAAAGGAACATATTGCGGAGTTCAAAGACGGAAAAATGCCGGTACAGCTTATGGTAACATCCTGCAACAGCTTTGAAGGGGAAGGGTTTGATACATTCCAAAGAAGCCAGATGTGGGACTGTATGGAAGATCGTGACCGGATCCTTCAAGAATGCCAATACCAGGTGGTAGCAACCGATATGCTGGCAGCAGCGCTGACGGCGCTGGAGCGGGCGGATTTGGATATGGACTTTCTGGATGCTTTGGCGGAACTTTATCCAGCCTGTGAGGCGTTCTACTTCCAGAACTGCGGCAAACTGATTTTGGCAGAGGAAGTGAGGAACCATCAGATATCCGGCCCAGACAGGTTTATCCATTTTGGTATGAATGCCAGGTTCTTCAACGTGGAGGGTACGGATGATATGGTGGTTGATACATTGGGGATGAGTACGCTGTTTTTGCCGGATCTGCAATATCATTTTCACGAAATGGACCCGAACTGGGTAGTGAATCATGCTTATAACTTGGCTTCTTACCTGTTGGCAAACGATAACCCTATCCAGTCTGGAGAGACAGTGGATGGGATCGTAGATGGGACAATTGTCCAAAATATCCAGTGGAAATGTCAGTATGAAGAAGCATTAATCCAGCCTACTAGAGGAGAACTGGATGTCTGTATGGGAGAATATGCAGCCGGTAACCGAAAGCAGTTGAATTTGCTGATGGATTTTTTGTGGGGAATGCAGAGCCGTTTTAA
>CALWKP010000308.1 GCA_944381295.1 uncultured Clostridia bacterium
GGGGTAACGCTATGGAATTCCTTGTATTATTATTGTGTTATCTGATCGGACTGGTCGTGGTTTTACTGATGACAGTACCGATCCATCAAAAACACATAGAAGTAACCCACAACATTGTAAACTATGACACTTTTATGCGGCACTTCGTTTTTAAAATCCCGTTAACCGCAGAACAGATCCTGGACCGTCTGAAAATCCCCAACGTTTTTGACGAATTGGAATATAAGCTGGACTTGGAAAATTCTATGATTACGTTTTTAAAAGATCATGAAGAACTCTCTTTTTGGCTTGAATTCCAACAATCAGACGGCTTTTGTATCCTCTTGCTGCATCAGCGCGAATTATCTACGAGAGGCAATATCTTCTATCTCATCAACCCGTTTTGGGTAAAGAAATGCGATGCTGAAATCGTGCCGTATTCTATTTACGGGCCCAAATAAGGAAAGATTTCTGTTTCATTTGTGTGTCCTCATTTTTTGCCTGTTTTCTGAATGCTAAGTTTTGCAATATTTCTTAAATTCTGTTATGATAGCAATAACACCAAGTTTGTATCCGAATGTGAAAGAAACCCGTTTTATATAGTTTCTCAAAACAGATTCGTATCAGACAGAAAGGATGGGCATTGTGAGAAAACAACAGAGCTACCAATGGAACAAGCTTTCGCTTGGCGCCTGCTATTACCCCGAACATTGGGACAAGGCCCTCTGGAAAGAAGATCTGGAACGCATGCAGGCAAATGGAATTACTACCATCCGTATCGGAGAATTTGCCTGGAGCAAAGTAGAACCCCGTGAGGGAGAATTCACCGATACTTTTTTCCGAGAATTCCTGGACGTCGCGCAAGAAGCGGGTATGAAAGTGATTTTCGGCACACCCACTGCGACGCCTCCCGCCTGGCTGACCAACAAATACCCGGAGGTCCTGAACTGTACTATTGATGGCGTGAAATTCCGTCACGGCATGCGCCGGCATTACAACTACAATTCGCCTATTTATCGAAAGTTATGTGCTGTGATCGTCGAAAAATTTGCCCAATATTATGCAGGACATCCCTGCGTGATTGGCTGGCAGATCGATAACGAACTCAACTGTGAGACTGCTGAGTTTTATTCTGACAGCGACACCCTTGCATTTCGGGAATTTTTGAAAGAAAAATACAAGACTCTTGAGGCACTCAATACCGCCTGGGGCGCTGTCTTCTGGAACCAGGAATACACAGACTGGGAAGAAGTGTATGTTCCCCGGCCTACCATAAACAATTCCACTAACCCGCACGAAATGTTGGACTATATCCGATTCATTTCGGAAAGCGCATTTCGCTTCTGCAAAATGCAGAGCGACATTCTGCGGCAATATGTAAAACCAGGAGATTTTATCACGACCAATGGGATGTTCTCCAATTTAGACAATCATCGGTTATGCGACGAATCCTTGGATGTGTACACCTATGATTCTTATCCAAATTTCGCCTATTGTCTGTCAGAAGACCCAAAACATTCCGATCGTCTGAACGACCGGAGATGGAGCAACAATCTCACCCAGGTACGTTCCATCTGTCCGCATTTCGGCATCATGGAACAGCAATCCGGCGCAAATGGATGGAACACCTGCATGGAAGCGCCGTCACCAAAGCCCGGCCAGATCATGCTGTGGGCCATGCAAAGTATTGCCCACGGAGCGGATTACGTCAGCTTTTTCCGGTGGCGCACCTGCACCATGGGAACAGAAATTTACTGGCATGGCATTCTGGATTATGATAACAGGGACAACCGCAAGCTGGCGGAAATCCGTCGGATTGCCAAACGTGTGGAAGCCATGGAAGAACTTACGGGCGCCGGCTATCATGCTGCTTTTGCGGTAGTTCGCGATTACAGTAATGTATGGGATGCGCAAATTGATGTTTGGCACAAGCGTTTGGCGTGGAAAAGCGAAGAAGAAATTTTTATCGCGTCACAGCTCCATCACACGCCGATGGATTATATTTATCTGCTGGAAGACACCCAGGCGGAAGAACTTTTCCGGTATCCGGTGTTGATTTATCCTCATGCATTAATTTTGTCTGAGAAAAAAGCCGCCCTTTTAGAAGAATATGTCCGGCACGGTGGGATTCTGGTGATTGGGGCGCGGACCGGAATGAAGGATGAAACCGGAAAATGCGTCATGGAGCCGATGCCCGGCCTGCTGCGCGGGATTACCAGCAGCAATGTGCGCGACTTTACCTTTACAGGTCCAGCAGACGATGCTTGCCAAATTGACTGGAATGGACGTCAAATTGAGGGCGGGATTTTCCAGGATATTTTAGAATCCGAATCGCCTGCCGCCCAAGTATTGGCAAGGTATTCTTCCAACTATTTTAAAGGCATGCCAGCCTTGATGGAAACCTGCTGCGGAAAAGGAAAAATACTCCACTTTGGCGGAACATTCACGAGGGACAACACGGCGGCATTTCTCGAATATGCCGGCATTTTGGAACCATTCCGGGAACTGGCAGGGGCACCGGAAGAGTGTGAAATCGTCATCCGTGAAAAAGACGGAAGAACTTACCTGATTCTTTTAAACTATTCTGCACAGGCACAGGAAATCGCATTGAAAAAACCGATGCGCGACCTGGACCTGGAGGAAACGGTTTTTGGACATGTGGTCTTGAAAGAATACGAAACAAAGGTATACGAGGTTCTTTAAGATATCTGTACCGCCATTTTTCCGGTTCCCTGGAGAACTGCCAAACAAACCGGGATTTCGACTCTTGATAAGGGCTGCATTTCATAAAATTGTATGCTTTTGATACACTAAGTGTAGGAAAACTAAACTCAGAAGAAGGAGGGAATCCGTCATGAAGCTGGTACTTAGCGACAGACCCTTTCCCCTTGATTTGCAGCAACAAAAATCGATCACCTGGATCGATTTATCCTCATTAAACATTACAAACTGCGTGGGATGTTTTGGATGCTGGACCAAAACGCCTGGAAAATGTGTCATCCGGGATGATGCGGTGCAGGTATATCCAGAAATTGCGAAAAGCGATGAAATCCTTTATATCAGCCACATCAAGTACGGCGGCTATGACACTGTGATGAAAACCATGCTGGAACGTGCTATTCCGGTACAGAAAGCCTTTATCCGGCTGCTAAATGGGGAAACACATCATGTACAGAGGGCAGTCGCGATGAAAAAGGCAACGATTGTGGCTTATGGGGACATCAGCACAGAAGAAAAAGAGCTTTTCAAACGTCTCGTAGCTCGAAACGCGAACAATATGAGTTTTGAAAGCTATCAGATTATCTTCTGTACCAAGTCCACGTTGGAAGACACGGTAAGGAAGGAGGTGGCGGAATGGGAAACATCCTGATTCTCAACGGAAGCCCACGGGCACCGAAATCGAATTCCAAGAGATATGCAGAAATTTTCTCCAAAAGCTGCAAAACTGGTGCGGATTCTTCCAATATTTCCAAAACAAACCATGCGGAATTGTGCAGAAAAATCGGGGCATATCGAAATGTACTGCTGGTATTCCCGCTGTATGCGGATGGAATTCCCGTAACGCTGCTGAACTTCCTGAAAACACTGGAAAATACTCCACCCGAAGGGAAACCCGTCATCTCGGTACTCATCAATTGTGGATTTTTGGAATATGAACAAAATTCTGTGGCAGTCGATATGATCCGGTTTTTCTGTCAGGAAAACGGATATCCATTTGGCTCCGTTTTGAAAATCGGCAGCGGAGAAGCGATCCTGGATACTCCCTTCCGATTTTTCGCCGTGCGAAAGATCAAAAAATTAGCGGCTTCTCTTGATTCTGGAAATCCTGTATCTCTGCAAGTCACCATGCCGATTTCCCCAAAAATGTTTGTGAAAGCCTCTACAAATTATTGGATCAATTACGGAAAACGCTATGGTGTCAGCCAGGAAGAAATGAACACCATGGAAATTGAATCACAAAATTAATTACAAAAAGCCGCAGCCCCTGCATAGGGTTCGCGGCTTTTTTCATCTCGTGGATTGTTGTTGCGGTTATGTCTCCGTCACCGTTGCGTTTTCCATCGTATAGGGAGGGCAAAAGCAAAAAATGCTTTT
>CALWKP010000309.1 GCA_944381295.1 uncultured Clostridia bacterium
TCTTTTAGCCAGCACTGAATGGCCCATCGACTAATTTTATACTCCCGGCTCAGTGCACATTGGCTTTCTCCTGCTCGGATTCGTGACTCCACTTCTTCCCGTATCCCTAACGGATACTTTTTCATCCTTTTTTACCGGACATAGTAAGACCCCCTAATGTAGTTCTATTTTCCTACATTAGGGGGCCTTTTCTCTATTGTCCGTTTTTACTGGTGCAGTTCAGTTGACGTGGGGCGCCTTTGTGTTATGAGAGGAGAGATAAGAATGCAGAAACAGAAATGGAACAGCGAAAAGCAACTGTAAATTAATCAGCTAAAGAAATTGTAACGGTAATATCTCCAGGCCCTAAAACGTCTCGGAGAGTATCCGCATCCACAGAAGTGATCTTGCCAATTGGGGTAAGGCTCCATGAATTCGTGTCATAATAGATGACAAAAGTTTTTCCTTGATAGAGAATGATGTCGCCGGCCTGTGTGTTCATGGACTCATTGTTTTGGGGCAATGATACTCCTAAATCTGCCCCTTTTTCCATGCCGGCATAATCGCTCATGTGGAGCGTTAAAGGTCCGTCGGAAAGAAGTTCCTTCAGGGCGTCTACGGTGGAATTTTTCGCTAAAGTTGCCGTAAAACTATTTTCTCCAATTTGGATGTTTAACATAGAGTCTTCCTCCTTTGTTATTTGGTGATAGGAACTTTCCGAGACGGATTCCGGAGAACTTTGAGAGTTGTCCGATATCGTCTCATCATTGGAGTTAAAAAGCTTTGGTTGTTCTGTGACTGTGGAAGAAACAACCGCCGATACGTCTGTATCGGAAGCAGAGTGTTCTAAAAGAATTTCTTGTTCAGAAAAGACGAAACTGGAAGAAACTCTTTCGTTAGCGATGTCTGTATCTCCACATGCGGGCAAAAGGGTTAAAATGCCCCATAAACTCAGAAAAAATAGTACTTGTTTCTTCATGGCTTTTTTCCTCCATTCCTGGTTCCAGAACAGTGTGATTCCTGGTCGGAAGTCGAGGTATGGGAATTTTTCTGCAATTGATAGACTAAATAATCCAGACAATCAATCTGTTTTTCCTGGGAGTGTACTTTATCGAGGAGTTTTTGACGGTGAGAAGACAGTAAGCCGAGCTGATGCTCGAGATCACCATTTTGCTGATAGGAAAGGAATTGTTCAATCATTTTTGCATGACAACCGGCATCGAGCAGATTTTGCCGAATTGTCTGAGGTGAAAGATGGTTTTGCATAGTGTTGAGGACTCCTTCCAATCGAGCGTTTCTGACAGCGCAAAAACTTTAACGTAACAAGTTTGTTATGACTTCTTATGACCCATTGTAATGTTGATTTCAATAAATAGCAAATACTTATTCTTTATAGCTAAGGATAGTTGAAAACTATATGTTTTTTTGGTATACTGCGCTTAAGGAGGCGACAAGATGGAACTGCGCGTTTTACAATATTTTTTGGCAGTAGCGAGAGAGCAAAGTATCTCTGCGGCAGCGGAGTCGTTGCATCTTTCCCAACCCACTTTATCGACCCAGTTAAAAGCCATGGAAGAAGAACTAGGAAAGCAGCTTTTTATTCGGGGGACAAAAGGCTGCCGGAAAATAACGCTGACAGAGGAAGGAATGATCCTGCGGAAACGAGCGGAAGAAATTCTGGAACTGGTAAAAAAGGCAGAAAATGAAATCTCGTTCTCGGATGAGGCGGTAACAGGGGAAGTTTGTATCGGGGCCGGAGAGAGCCAGATTATCCGGTTGTTTGCAAAAGCAGCGGAAGAATTGCAAAAAAAATATCCAGATATCCATTATCATATTTTTAGCGGGAATGCGGTTTATGTGATGGAACAACTGGAGAAAGGTTTAATTGATTTTGGCCTAGTCTATGGTCGGGTAGACCCATCGAAATATGAGTGTTTGAAAATTTCCCGAAAAGATGTTTGGGGGGTACTGATGAGGAAGGATTCTCCCTTGGCGGAAAAAGAGGCGATTCAGCCGCAAGATCTATGGGATAAGCCGCTGATCCTCTCGAATCAGAAAAGTGATGACTGGCCTTTGACATCCTGGCTCAAAAGAGATCTGAATAAACTGAATATTGTCGGGACCTATAACTTGCTGTTTAATGCTTCTCTGTTGACCAGTGAAGGGCTTGGTTATACCCTTTGTTTTGATGGTTTGGCTAATGTGTCGGGAGAGAGTGATCTTTGTTTCCGCCCACTTTCTCCGCGGTTGGAATCGGAAGCGTCGATTGTCTGGAAAAAGTATCAGGTGTTTTCCAAAGCGGTAGAGAAGTATTTGGACTGTTTAAGAAATTTGGTTGTAGAATCATGACGGGGAGGAATATCAGATGCAGACAGGTATGGATCAGTTGATCGAATCGTTATGTGAACAGGGAGAATATATGGGGTTAAGCGTCTTTGTGTCAAAAGAAGGAAAAGAGGTATACCAAAAAACGGCGGGATACGCCAATTGGGAAAAGAAAATCCCCATCCAGAAAGATACTATTTTCCATTTGTACTCGATGAGCAAGCCGGTAACAGCAGTGGCTGTGATGAAACTTTGGGACGACGGAGAACTGGATTTACAGGAACCGTTGGTGAAATATCTGCCGCAGTTTTCCGGTCAAAAAGTCCGGCAGGATGGGATACTTGCTAAGCGGGAACAGGAGATCACGATTCAAGACTTGTTAAATATGACGTCTGGGATTCCTTATCCGGATCCCGCTGCACCTGAAATGAGTAGGCTGTTTGAAAAAGCGATGGCAGCAGCGGATCAGCAAAATGCATTGAGTACTATGGAGCTCATCAACGTGATGGCAGAAACGCCTTTATCTTTTCAACCAGGGAGCAAATGGGACTATGGTGCGTCGGCAGACGTCCTGGGAGCTGTGATAGAAGCGGTTACTGGTATGAGGTTTGGGGAATATTTGCAGAAAGAGTTTTTTACTCCGCTAGGGATGGAAGATACCGGATTTTTTGTTCCTCCGGCCAAACAAGAGAGGTTGGCGGTCATTTACAGCATGAAACCAGGAGAAAAAGTGGTGCCGTATCAGGGAAGAAACCTGGCAATTATGGATTATACGAGAGAACCAGCGTTTGAGTCAGGAGGAGCAGGCCTTTTTTCATCAATAAAGGATTATCACATATTTATGAGCATGTTATTGCAGGAAGGTGAGTATGGGGGAAAGCGTTATCTGCATCCCAAAACGGTGGAATTTTTGCGGACAGGACAATTGAACAGTCGACAAAAAGAATTTTTTGATTGGCCTGCATTGAAAGGGTATACTTATGGAAATTTCATGCGGATTCTGGAAAATCCCGCGCAACAGGGAGTAGTTTGCGGCAAAGGAGAGTTTGGATGGGATGGATGGTCAGGATGTTATATGGCGATTCATCCGGAAGAAAGGGTAAACCTGCTGATTATGACAGCACAGATTGATCGTGAAAATCATTGTAACCGTAGGAAGATACGAAATTACCTATACCGTTATGTTTTGTAAATCTGACCCTATATAACAATTAAAAATTGGACCTTTCATCATGCCAGATGTCCTGCTACAATACTTACAAGATTCTTAAGGGGGAAAGTTTTTATGAAAAGGATTGTAAGTTTGCAGGATATTTCCTGTTTGGGAAAATGTTCCCTGACGGTAGCGCTGCCGATCATTTCGGCGATGGGGGTAGAATGTGCTATTGTTCCTACG
>CALWKP010000310.1 GCA_944381295.1 uncultured Clostridia bacterium
TCTTTTAGCCAGCACTGAATGGCCCATCGACTAATTTTATACTCCCGGCTCAGTGCACATTGGCTTTCTCCTGCTCGGATTCGTGACTCCACTTCTTCCCGTATCCCTAACGGATACTTTTTCATCCCTTTTTTACCGGACATAGTAAGACCCCCTAATGTAGTTCTATTTTCCTACATTAGGGGGCCTTTTCTCTATTGTCCGTTTTTACTGGTGCAGGTCAGTTCTTCCCGGTCTTTGTTCACCTCGTCAAACAGCTCTTTTGCATACCGTTTTGCCTGTTTGGGAACCGCCTTTTTCGCTTGTTTCTTCAGGTCGGCGCTGGCCTTGATATGGGGGCTGTCCACGAAGATCGCTTCTGTATCCAGATACCCTTCCTCTGCGGCTGCCTTCAGCACCCATCGGAACACATATTCCACCGTGGCGTGGTTGAATCGGTGCTTGAAGTTGGAACTCACTGTAGAGAAGTGCGGCACCGCTTCGTTCAGCGGATATCCAATAAACCACCGGTATGCCAGGTTCATGCTCACTTCCTCCACTGTCCGGCGAAGCGAGGGGATCCCATAGATATGCTGGATCAGCACGATCTTGAACAGCACCACAGGGTCGACGCTTGGTCTGCCGTTGTCCTCGCAGTACAGATCCTCTACAAATTTGTAGATCTTCTTGAAATCGATTGCCGTGTCGATTTTCCGCAGCATCCCTGCGGTACCATGTTCTCCAAACTGACAAATTCAACCTGTCCTCGATTTTCTGCATCCTTTACCAGCATCTTTATCACCCTGCACCATTATACCACATTTCCTTTTCCATTTCGAGAAAAAGGCCACCTTTCGATGACCTTTTTCGACAGGCTGTATTATATGCTTTTTTAATATTTTTTGTTTACTGGTTTATCTATTTTCAATAAAATAAGGCCAGTGCATCACAAGAAAACAAATCCAGACTGGTAAAGGAGGTCATTATCATCGTTAAGTTTTTGGGAGAAGGGACCGGAAGGTTCCTGGTGATCAACCTGCAAAGAAGAGATTTGCTGTTAGAAAGTATTGAAGAGAAATTGAAACAGAGCGGAATCAAAAATGCAGTTATCACGAGTGCGATTGATTCCCTGCAAAAAGCCCATTTCCATATGGTGATCTCAGACCCGGAAACCCCTTATACAGGCCATCTCGAAAACGGGACCGTGGTACTGTATCTGGCAGAAATTTCTCTGCTCAAGATAACGGGACTGAATTTGGAACGGGTCAAGGATGAAAACAATATTGCGATTCTGACAGAGAAAAAATAGTTCTCGCAGAAAAGGGTAGAGAGGGAAGGAGTTTTTTATGAAAAAGATCATAGCGTTATTATTGGCATGTGTCATGACGGCTGGAATATTTGCTTCCTGTTCCAATTCCACTGCATCGTCGACGAATGCGAACCCAGGGTCTTCGGCCGTCTCGGGAGAGAAATCTTCTGAAAAGCAGGGTCCCAATGAGAACATCGATGTATGTATCGTCTCTGCCACCACGGCCGGCACGGTCATTTATCAACAGATCGACGATCTGTACAAGACCAATATGGAAGAGCATCCCAACGTGAACATTACCTTTGAAGGCTTGTCCCCGGGTGAGCTGCGCACCAAGCTTTCCGTAGAATTTGCCTCCGGTTCGCAGCTGGATGTTTCCTGGATCCCGGCATCGTATGCGCGGGAATACATCAAATCCGGCCAGATCATCGGCTGGACCCCGGTGATCGAAGAAGATGCAGAATTAAAGGGCTATTTCAGCGATGTCATGAGGAACAATGCATCCAATGAAGATGGCCAGATCATGTTCTGCCCATCCGAACTGAGCTTTGATTCGCTGTATTACAACAAGGAGATCTTTGCGGAAAATGGTTGGGAACCGCCCACAACCTGGACGGAACTGATCGATCTGTGCGATATCAAAGCAGTTATGAAACTATAAAAACAGAAATCCCCGCTATGACACGGCAAAAGGCCTCAAGTCATAGCGGGGATATTGATGTACCATAAAACAGAACGATCAAATTTTGATATTCAGCCATTTTCCAGAACGCACACGCAGGGACGTGAGCAGCAGGCGCATAAACTGGTCGATCGCCAGGCCAAGCCACGCTCCGAGCAATCCGAGGTTGAGCGGATAAACCAGCAGATATCCGGAAAGCGGACGGATACAGGCGACACTGACCAGTGAGACAACAGCGACATACTTTGTATCACCGGCTCCGCGCAGGCATCCGCTGGAAATTACCTGAGCCACCTGCATGATGACGATCACCGCGACCATACGCATGATGAGGTCACCGTAATCGAGAATTTCGGGGTCTGAGGAAAAAAGACGGAAAATGTTGCGCCCCACGGTGGAATACACGATGGCGACCGTCACCGAGCAGAAAAGACCGAGCTTCTGACAGAAAGAGAGGTAGATCCGGGCGAGGTCACGCCGCCGTTCGCCAAGGCTTTGGCCGACCAGCGCAATGGAGGCGACTGAAAGACCATCACCAAACGCAAAAGAAATCGTAATGACGTTCATGCCGACCTGATGCGCGGCAAATGCAGAAGTTCCAAGCCTGGCGACGATCATGGTATAGGTGAGGAACCCAAAGCGTAAGAAGAGCTGTTCTGCCAGGGAAGAAGAACCGATGTTGACAATAGTGGCCAAAGTTTCCCTGCGCAGGCGAATCATATCGCGTGAAAAACGCAGATGAAGGAACCCGGTGGGATGGGAGACGGAACAAATCGCCATACCGAGCGCGACGATGGTGCCGAGGACAGTCGCAATCGCTGCACCGGCGACGCCGAGGCGCGGGAAACCAAGGTTTCCGCCGATTAACAAGTAGTTGAAAACGATATTGACGCCATTGGAAATCAAATTGGTTTTCATGGCGATTTTTGTATTGCCTGCTCCGCGTTGGGCGGCGTTGATGACCATGGTGAGAACGTTAAAAATCATGCCGCCCGAGATGATACGAAAGTAGACGACAGCGCTTTCATGGGTATCCTTGTTTGTCCCGGCGAGACGCAGGACAGGTTCGGCAAAGACGATGGCGAGGACCGTAATGACAATAGAAAACAGCAAGGTCAGTGTAATCGCCTGGGCAAGCACGCGGTTAGCGCCCTCGCGGTCATTTTCACCTTTACGGCGGGCGACAAGGGCGGAGACCGCGACGTTCAGCGACATGAATACCGCTAGGCAGATGAATTTTGGTTGTGCAGTAAGACCAATGGCAGCGATTGCGAACGCGCCAAGTTGGGAGACCATGATGGTGTCCACCATGCCAACCAGGGCGACAAGGAACGATTCCAGCGTAGAAGGCCAGGCAACGCGGAAAGCGCGTTTCAAAAGGGAAGCATCATCGGGAATAGGGCCTTCGGGAGGGGAACCTTTGAGGACACGTTGCGCAGAAAAAACTTTGGATAGCAGAGGATTCATTCGATTCACTCCCGTCAAAATATCCGGTAATATTACATATTGTAGCACGAAATTGGATATTAGGCAAACTATGGAACAACTGTGGCCGTCCATAAAGCGCTGCCAGGCTAAATCTGTTCCCCATCATAGTTGGAGGGTAAAAGCATTTTTTGCTTTTACCCTCCTGTTTGTACTATTAGCAGACCCCGGCAGAGTTGTCAACGACGGCGAAGCCGTTCAATTTATCGTTGACAACTTTGATGGGGCCTGCTACCTTTTGCGAAAGCTAATGAAAAGGATCCTGCCTGAGCCGCTGCCCGGTAATAACGGATGAATTCCCGCGCTTCCGATGATCTTGTGAGGGAAGTTTTCTCAAAGACAGCGGAGCTACGGCAGCTGCAGCAGCTCCCTTGCAATGTCCTTAGTATCTCCAACAAGCCGTTTTACCTGGGGAAGCCAGTAAAAGGTACAGGTGTTCCCGTCAAATTGAAAATAAGAAGCATCCCGGTGACATAAATAAACCTGTTTGCCCAATGCAATGGCAATTCCCAATTCTATATGCGTTCCTCTGCCCTGCGGCGTCAAGATGATAACGATATCCGCCTGTTTGACGCCTTCCAGTTCTTTTTCCCCAATGGCTTTCAGCACAGTCCCGTCGATGTCTTTCTCCAGGTGGATTGTCCAGTCATAGGTGTGTTCCCAACCAGCACATTTTAAAAGATGCGAAAGCTCGCGGACTTGTCCAGCATTTTTGAGGCTTGATGCAATAGAAAACTTCATAGCTGCCCTCCCAATATAAACGTGATTCCTTGTGTTTTCCATGATATGATGGAAAAAAGTCCCTGTCAAGAAAATTGAATGCAAAAAACTTTGCTGTTTCTGGAAACCTGCAAGCTTCCCGCAAAGCTTTTGGTTTTCCTGACAGCATTTTTGTGATAAAATAAAACCGTACCTGCGTAAAAGCAGGAAATCGTACAGTCAGGTGAGAGAACTTTGGAAACGATCTCAAAAAATAAAAAGCGCCCATTGGTTTTGGGGATCCTTGCCCATGTTGACGCGGGCAAAACGACCCTGTCGGAAGCGATGCTGTATACCAGCGGAGCAATCCGGCAGTTAGGACGTGTCGATCATCAGGACGCTTTTTTGGATACCAATGCTTTGGAACGGGAACGCGGTATTACGATATTCTCGAAACAAGTAGTATTTCCATTGGGAGAGAAAGAAATCACATTGCTGGATACACCGGGACATGTGGATTTTTCCAGTGAGATGGAGCGGACTCTGCAAGTGCTGGACTATGCGGTGCTGGTGGTGAGCGGGACAGACGGCGTACAGAGCCATACGCGGACGGTGTGGCGATTGCTGCACCGGTATAGGGTACCAGTGTTTGTGTTTGTGAATAAGATGGATTTGCCGGGGACAGAAAGACAAACCGTGCTGGACGGTTTACGGAAAGATTTGAGTGACCGTTGTGTTGATTTCAGCGGGGAACGTTCAGAAGCCTTCTGGGAAAATGTGGCGGAGAACGATGAGCATGCGTTGTCAGAGTATCTGGAAAGCGGTGCGGTGCCGGAGGAAACGATGGCGCGGATGATTCGGGAAGGGAAACTTTATCCGTGTTATTTCGGTTCAGCATTAAAGCTGCGCGGAGTGACGGAATTTCTGGACGGTTTGGCAAAGTATGCGCAGGTGCGGGGGTATC
>CALWKP010000311.1 GCA_944381295.1 uncultured Clostridia bacterium
GTTTTTGATTCTGGGATCGGCGGTCTTACAGCCGTAAAGGAACTCCGGCGCATTATGCCGGAGGAAGATATCGTCTATTTTGGCGATACCGGACGCGTCCCATACGGGACCCGCAGCCGCGACACCATTCTCAAATATACCCGTCAGGACGTTGCTTTTCTCAAGACGTATCATATAAAAATGTTGATTGCCGCCTGCGGTACTGTAAGTTCTGTTGCCGCCGGCGTTTTGCTCCAACAGGGCCTGCCTTTTGCAACGGTGCTGCGCCCTACCGTCCGGGCTGCACTCGCTGCCACCCGTACCGGGCGTATCGGAGTGATCGGCACTACCGCTACCATCCGTAGCGGCTCGTACCGCGATGAGCTGCAAAAGCTATCCGCAAAGGTTTCCGTCTTTGAACAAGCCTGTCCTCTATTTGTCCCCCTTGTCGAGAACGGATGTTTAAATGGGGATGAAGTCACCCGTCTGATTGCGGAACGATATCTGGAACCACTGCGTGAAAAGCAGGTGGATACACTGATTATGGGCTGTACCCATTATCCGGTAATTCGGGATGTCATTTCCCAGGTGATGGGACCATCTGTCACGCTGATTGACAGCGGCAGGGAAACTGCCTTGTATGCGGCGCAGTACCTTACCGACCAAGGGTTGCTGCACGAATCCGGCCATCAGGGCGAAAGTAGTTTTTTTGTCAGCGATCATGTGGAAGATTTTTCTGCTGTTGCGGAAATTTTTTTGGGATGTAACGTTATGCATGATGTAGAACATGTGGATATCGATCGATATCCTGCGGACTGACGTTAAAATGCAAAGGATGCCTTTACAGGAATCCTGGAAAGGAAGATTATGCAGGAAAATTACTTGATTTCTATTGTAGGAAAACAGCGTGTTGACGGAGAAACCGGAGAAATCAACCTCACCACATTGGGTTCCTATGTAAGGAAGGGTGCAAACCGGTATATTCTTTATAAAGAATATGATGAAGATGCGAGACGATCTCAAACTTCGATTCTGAAAATTGAAGGGGATCGCCGGGTAATACTGATGCGCGGAGGTGCAGATCACACCCGGCTGATTCTGGAAAAAGGGAAACG
This sequence comes from uncultured Clostridia bacterium, assembly GCA_944381295.1. Lineage (GTDB taxonomy): Bacteria > Bacillota > Clostridia > Oscillospirales > Acutalibacteraceae > CALWKP01. The sequence continues at coordinate 1,095 of CALWKP010000311.1, forward strand.
TCACCTTTGCCAGTACAGTACCGGATACGGAGATTTACTTGTTGGTGTTTTTACCAGTAATGTCCGCTCGGAACTGACCGATAAAGGCGGCAATCTGGAAGTCAATTATACGCTGGACATTAACTCAGACTTGTCCAGTCTGAATCAAATTCTAATCACTGTCAAGGAGGCTGAACACAGCGATGTCGAAACTGGTACAACAGGCAACTGAAGGGTTGCGCACCGCAATTTTGGAGGCGGTCGGACGCGCAGTAGCAGCGGGAGATCTTCCGGCTGAACCAATGCCCGATTTCACGTTGGAGGTCCCTGCCGACCGTTCCCATGGAGATTGGGCGTCGAACGCCGCAATGGTTTCCGCCAAGGCGTTCCGGATGGCACCGCGAAAAATTGCCGAAGCGATCGCGGCACATCTTGATCTCAGCGATACGCTTTTTGACCGCTTTGAAATTGCCGGACCGGGTTTTTTGAACTTCTTTTTCAGTCCCCGTTTTTATACCGGCGTGCTCCAGGATATCCGCCAATTGGGTTCCAACTATGGGCGCAGCGATTTCGGCAAAGGAAAAAAGATCATGGTGGAATTTGTTTCCGCCAACCCGACTGGTCCCATGCATATGGGCAATGCGCGTGGCGGAGCTCTGGGCGATTGTCTGGCCTCTGTCCTGGATGCGGCAGGCTATGATGTATGGCGCGAATTCTATGTGAACGACGCAGGCAATCAGATTGAAAAATTTGCAAATTCCTTGGAAGCGCGTTATTTACAGCTTCACTTGGGAGAAGATGCGGTAGAGTTCCCGGAAGATGGTTATCAGGGCGAGGACATCAAGGACCGCGTTGCAGAATATTCCGAGTCACATGGCGACGACCTGGTATCGGTTTCTTCCGAAGAACGGAAAAAGGCATTGGTGGACTATGCTCTGCCGCGAAATATCGCAAAGATGAAATCCGACCTGGAAAAATATCGTATCACTTACGATCAATGGTTCCTGGAAAGCACCCTTCATGAGGATGGCGAGATTGCTGAAACCATCGATATCCTGAGGAACAAGGGACTCACCTACGAAAAGGACGGCGCTTTGTGGTACCGTGCAACAGATTTCGGCGCCGAAAAAGATGAAGTTCTGGTGCGCCAGAACGGGAACCCGACCTATTTTTCAGCGGATATCGCCTATCACCGGAACAAATTTGAAAAACGTCATTTTGACCGCTGCATTGATATCTGGGGTGCAGACCACCACGGTCACGTTGCGCGGATGAAAGGTGCAATGGATGCAATTGGTCTGGACGGCAAAAAGCTGGACATCGTTTTGATGCAGTTGGTGCGTCTTATGCAGAATGGTGAAGTTGTCCGCATGAGCAAACGTACCGGAAAAGCGATCCAGCTTGCCGATCTGCTGGATGAAGTCCCTGTGGATGCGGCACGTTTCCTGTTCAATATGCGGGAAGCAAACTCTCAGATGGAATTTGACCTCGATCTGGCGGTCCAGCAGGATTCCCAGAACCCCGTCTACTATGTTCAGTACGCCCATGCGCGTATTTGCAGCATCCTGAAAGCCCTTGCTGCAGAAGGGGTCACACCGCGGGAATGTTCCGAAGAAGAACTTGCCCTGCTCCGCGCTCCGGAAGAAATTGAACTGATCCGCCACCTTGCTTCCTATACTGGCGAAATCATTGCCGCTGCACAGGACTACGATCCGGCAAGAATCACCCGGTATGTGATTACTTTGGCAAATCTGTTCCACAAATTCTATAACGCCTGCCGCGTAAAAGGGGAATCGGAATCCCTTGCGGCTGCAAGGCTTCAGCTTTGTACCGCCGCGTCAACCGTTATCTGTAATGTTCTTTCCATGTTTAAGATTACGGCCCCGGAATCCATGTAAGGGCCTCGGAGGTATTTCATGAGCTTTCCTTTTGCGCTCCCCATGCTTTTGGACGGCGCTACTGTCAGCACATTATCCCCACAAGTCCCGA